>JAKIVF010000156.1 GCA_021647145.1 Methylococcaceae bacterium
TGGTTATTTTTTAACCTGATCAAAGTTAAAAGTTTAAGTTAAATTTTCATTAATAGATATTTATTATTTTT
Source organism: Methylococcaceae bacterium (assembly GCA_021647145.1). Taxonomy (GTDB): domain Bacteria; phylum Pseudomonadota; class Gammaproteobacteria; order Methylococcales; family Methylomonadaceae; genus QPIN01. The sequence goes on from JAKIVF010000156.1 coordinate 72, forward strand.
CAATACCTTACAAAGTCATCTACTGATTCGGCGGAAGCTTGTGGGTAATCAGGTAACTGTTTGAGTGAATCATTAATAGATTCCAAAACTTTCCTCTATAACTATATTGTGAAAAATTAAGAAATGACTTATATCAATAGAAATACTAAATACTTTTTTAGTGGTTTTCTACTTTAATTTGATTTCTATTTTTAAAAAAATGTGTTAGTGTTTACAAAAAAAATTGTGACTCAGCGCTCACTTTTATCCTAAAAAGGTTGGTTGGGTGTTATAAACAGTGATCCCACTGATTTTTCTAGGTTTATTGAATAGTATCTGAAGTAGTCTATTTTCTTAATGTTAGTAAGTGGGAAAGATCGTTATGACTTGTACCGCATGCCAACATCTAGAAGTAATACTGCTAAATAATCTGTCAATAGAAATTACAAGTGCGGTTTGTTGGAATAAGCAAACAATAATTCAACGCAATAGAAATCAAGAATTTCAAAGTCATTATTTTTTTAAAATTATCGTTAACTTTAAGGTCTATGAAATGTCTATTAAAAATAATATAAGGCCAGTCTTGGTTCTTACTCTTTTACTAAGTTTGACTAATCCGTTATTGTCTTTTGCTAGTTCAAATATTGCTGATTGGGCAAAAATGGCTCGAACCGGAGGTTTTGATGCTTGGGTTGAAATGACAGACCAGGAAATTACCGACCTTATTAATAAGCGTGTTGCTGAAAATGTGTCTGTTATTGAAGTGGATTCTGGTTTAAGCCAATATTTGAATGAAACAGAGTTTCAGAATCAGATTAATTTTCTTAACAGAGTGACAACTTTAGCTAATAATCAAAACTTGAAGACAGTTGTTTATTATCCTGCCTTAGAAGTAATCACTGATAATGGTGAAACGTCAGCAAATACCATGTTTAAAGATCATCCGGATTGGATTCAAAGAGGTATTGATGGAAAAGCAAATGTTTTTTATGGTTCTCAAGAAGTATGGGTTGATCCAGGAGCTGAGAGCGCATGGGTTTCACCTAATACAGGGTATAAACAATATTTTATAGACCGGGTAAAAAGATTAGCGGCTACTGGGCTTAATGGTATCTGGATTGATGTGCCTATTTACTTGGGAACTGGTGCTTCATGGGCTGGGGCAGAGCCTGCAGCAAGCTCTGTATTTTTTTCTTGGAGTCAGGCACAAGGATTAAATAATGGTAATGGCTATAATGTGCCAACTCGGGTTGACTGGACTAGTCCCAGTTTTAAAGCTTGGGTGCGATGGCGTCATGAAAATTTAGCTGGTTTTTTAAATGATGTTCGAGCTGCTGCTCATCAGGTTAATCCTGATTTTATGGTCATCATTGAAAATTTTCCTGCGGATTATATGGATGCTAGTGAGGCAGGTTTAGATGGAAACTATCGTGTCAGTGCAAATAACTTTCTTCGAGTGTGGGAAATTGATAGCGTTTCAAACACGAAAGCAATGAGTTGGTCTTCTATTGAAGAGTTTAGTAATAAAATTACTATGTATAAATGGGCTCGTGGTGTTGATAGAGAAAATCCAACATGGGCTTTTTCTTATGGTTATAAACCATTAGATGCAGGGTTAACTATGGGGGCAGCTTTAGTAACAGGTGTTTCTCCTTTTGAGTCGCAAACCCCCGATATGACTAAAACGGTTGATTCTAATTTTCGTTCTCGATGGTTTGGTTTTATTCGTGATCATGAGCAAGCACTTTTGAACACTCCTCATCAGGCTAAAGTAGGCATCTGGTACAGTTCTGCCACACGTGATTTTCAAGATTACAAAGCGGGTGGTGGTTATGGTATGTACATAACAACGACAGCTCCCACAAATGATCCTGATTGGTGGGCATCAGAACCGGGTGATAGTCCTGTACCTAAGCCTCACCTTGGCGGATATAGAGGTGCTGCCCATGCGCTTATTAAGTCTCATATCCCTTTTAAAATCATTACAGACCCAGGAAACCCCGCAGAACAATTAGCTGGAGTACAGTTTTTGTTGCTACCAAGTGTTGCAGCAATGTCAGACTCAACTGCTGATTTGATTAAGTCTTTTGTCAATAATGGAGGGACTGTTTTAGCAACAGGCGAATTACCAGGAACACTTGATGAACTGGGTAACCGTAGAAGCAACAGTATTCTGAAAGACCTGTTTAATTTTCCTGAAGGTTTAACTTCAACAGAACGAACAAGTATTGTGGGTAAAGGTGTGGCCGTTTATAACCCAAGTGCTCGTGGTTCTGATCTATTTGCAACTGTTGGTGATGTTAACATTGCAAATGAAGCACTCAGTACAGTTGAGCAATTAATTAAAATTCATGTAAAAGAAGAATTTTTAGTCGATGCTGTTGATGGTGTTCATGTAGAAGTTGGAAAGCAGTCTGACACAAAACACTTTTTGTATGTTCTTAATTATTCAGGACTCCAACAACCCATTGTTTCTTCTCCTCAACAGATTTCAATTGATTATCGTGTGCCAGAGGGATTCAAAGTAGCCAGTGCTTCTGTTGTAACGCCAGATATAAATGGTCAAACAGGTAGCCTTCCTGTTTTACATTCTGCAGAATATTTTTATAAAATTAGTTTGAACGTGGATCAGTTTGCTTTAGTGGAGCTTAATTTAGAGCCTGTTTCGGCAGTTGCCCCACAAGGGGGGCCCGTATTAACTTGGTTAAATGATGACCGAAAAGTTGCAGCAAAAAGTGGAATGAATTTTATTAAAAATTCAATGAGGCATTCTGGTCAAATTGCACCATTGTCATATGGTATTTATACTAACCTTATTAATGATAGTGGCCTAACAGAAATATATGCTCACGGACATCATGTAACGGCTGAACATATGGGGCTTATGCTCAGGGCATCAGCATGTATGGGAGATACAGCTGCCTATCAACAATCTTATCAGTACGTTGATGAAGTCATGGTTGACCCAGTTTATAATTTGGTTAATTGGGCGATTGATCGGGAGAAATATAGACCGTTAGTCTCCTTGGATGATGGGTGGATAAATTCCAATGCACCGTTAGATGATTTTAGAGTGATTAGAGGAATTATTGAGAGTTCATTTACAACTAATAATCCAGATTCTAAAAATTTAGCAGAAACTTTATTAACAGGGCTGTACTGGACTTCTGTAACGGATAGGGATCATAAAACAGTGCTTCAATTTCCTAGATACCCAAATGGATTGGTTGGCTATGCTTGGGATTGGAACGGAACAACAGATTCAACATTAAACCCTGTTTCTATTGCAACTGGTATTGGGAAATTAACTACCGATCCGATTCCTGTAGATTATAACGATCTGTATGTATTAGGTGAGGCAGCTAAAATGAATCCACGCTGGCTACCTTTACTGGCATCATCAACAGATTTGCTCCTTGATTCTCAAATTCCTTTTGTTTCTGGTCTTTTTTATAACGGATATCAAGATAATGACACATGGACAGGTGATTTTGAAAATCGTGATACTAATCAGGGTAAGCATCTAAAAACAATTCAAACCTTATGGATTGCTTTACATCTTGCTCGTGCATCTGAGCTTGATTCAACTTTATTAGATCAACAAAGGCGTGATAATGCTTTAACTGCAGCGCAAAATAGTTTAAGTTTCTTTAAAAATTATTACGTTGCTAATAATAAAATTCCGGAATATTTTACTTTTGCAGGTACCGAAGTCGCAAATTGTACAAGCCCTAATGTACCGGATGGCTGTTTAATACATAGTGATGAAAACTTAATTGCTGGAGAAGCAAGAATATATGCTTTATTAGCAAGACTTTCATTACTTCTTGATGATACTGGTTTTGCTCGGACACTGATCGATCAAAAAATTATGACTGATCGTATTACTGACACTAACGATCCACGTTATGGGCTAATTGGTGCTTCCACAACAGGGGAAGGTGATGCAGAAGCCTGGAATGTTCTTGAGTCAGTTCTAACACTTTGTTTAGAAGCCTCGAGGCTTCGAATTGTTGATTAAAAAATTGTAATATTTTTGTGTGTAGGTAACTGGTGCATAAGTCCGGTTACCTACAAAAAAAGCGGATATAATTTTTTTCTATTGATACTGATGACTAGGAACGAAGTAGAACATATTCTATTTTCTACACCTTATTTTGTTATCAATGAAAAGTTATGTAATCTAATGCGTGATAGGTTCTGTTGAAAAGATAAAATCATCAAAATCAATTGTCTCGTTTCGAGTGGGAGCCCACTGAGACCCTTCGCCGCCGAAGAAAGTGCTGAAGTAAAATCCATCAATAGCAAAACTATTTACTTTTCGGTACCGCATATCGCGTTTGTCTAATTCTAATACGCCATTATACCAACCTTGAAGTATGCCATTATTATCACTAGGGGAGTTCATTACGATTCGTTGTTCGACTTGCACCCATTCATTAGCAGGGAATTGAATGGTTTCGTCTTTGCCCCATGTGTTGACATCGCCCCAAGTGTTCTTCATATTAGCACTGTAGACATAAAAAATAGCTGTTGTTTTGGCACGCCACATCATACGAGCACTCCAGCCATCATAACCGGTTGCTTTCTTACCATTAGTATTACCATCACCACCCCACAGGCCAGGTAGTTTTCCACCTTTTACGGGGTTGAAGTTTTTGGCAAAACGAATCTTGTATGAAATATAAAGTTCGTTGTAGGTTGTGCCAAACGCATCTGAGAAATCAACCTTCCATATGGCTCCTCCGTTCTCTGGTCCTACACCTCCTTTTGGGTAGTTGACGCGGATAAAACGGTTGTTTGATTCATTAACAACTTTGACTCTGTCAAAGGCTTCTGACCAGCGTACACCAGGCCAGTCACGCTTGATATCTGAATGGGTGTAATTACCGAGAGGACTTTGAGAGAAGTTAAGATGAAAGATTCTTTGGTCACTAGGGTTAGGGTTAGGGTTAGGGTTAGGGTTAGGGGTGTTTTCGAGGCCAGGGAAGAGAAGCGTAGGTTTGTGAGCACTACTTGCTGCATCAAGAGTTCTTATCCATATCCCCATCCAGGGTGAAACCTCTGTTTCTTTTAATGATATATATTTTTTACCATCATAATACCAGCCCTGGTTTTCTACAAAGCCTGCCGTTTGCATTTCTTCCAGTGTACAGCCAGCAGTGTCTCCGCAGGTGCTATCATTTAAAGCTGTTTTACCTCGCAATGCTGACCAGCTAAATGAATAATGGAAAGGGTTGGAAATAAGCTGCGATTGGTTTGAGCTATTACTGATGAGTGTTTTTTCAAAACATGAGGATTGCGTACATTGTGTTGATTTTTTTTGAGTTACAGGTTGGCTGCCAGCTGGCATGTCTAATAAGGTTTGATCAGAAAAACTAATAATCCAGTATCCTGTTCCTATCTGTAATTCATCTTGTATATCAACATCATCATAGCTATTTTTTTCTGAGTTATAGCTTATTAACTTCCAGTCAACACCATAATCGCCATCAATATCATCTGAAAAAATAGCCTCAACTGTATTGGTACCAGCTGGTGCTTTGCAAGGAATACCTATAAGTTGCCATTGGTTTGAGTTTAAAGGGGTTGTTACTTTGCAGTCATTACTGTCAGCGTTAGCATAGAGATTAGTTGCGACTAGCAATAGAATGAGTCCATGAAAAATATTATATTTCTTATGCATTTTTATTAGTTTATTTTTATAGAAGGGAGGAAGAATGTATTTCGAGTGCTACACTGTTAGAACATAACTGGTAATAGAGCAGTGATACTTGAAATGGGTTTTAGCTGTCTTTTGATAAATACCCTTTGGAATAGGTTTTGTAGAGAGTCTTTGTAAAGACCGTTGTGTAAAGTAAGGAATAAAACCATGCTGGGGGAAAATTTATTTCTATCAAGTTAAGTTAGTAGGCTTTAATTCAAAAATTAAAGTTATGTTGTTTTTCAGACTATTAAAAAAGGGAGGTCTGAATATGTATTTTTAAATAAGCATATTTTGTGCCAAAAAAACTCTTAGACCTAGTTGGAATACGTAAAAAGAAATTTATTTAAACCTTCCTGATTACCCGTGAGCCTCAGCCAAATGAGAATAGAGTCTTTGCAGCTCTCTATAGGCCTCGCCATTCCCGAAGTCTTTTATCGGGAATCTATTATTGTTTGTTAGATTCCTGCTAAGAGAATGCAGGAATGACAGGGTGTTTAGTAGGGTGCTTTTAA
>JAKIVF010000157.1 GCA_021647145.1 Methylococcaceae bacterium
TGCTTTTATCTTCTGTCTTTTGAAATATGCATTGACTGCATTTATGCCTTTCTTATGGGCATCTGGTTTAGCACTTGCACCTGAAGATAATGAACCACTATGTATCCGCATATGATAAAGAATATCAGGTATATGTCTAATTTTAGTTGTCTGTTCAATCGCCCTTAATAATAAGTCATAATCTTGAGACCCATCATACTGACTGTTTAGTCCTCCAATTTTTGCAAAGAGAGTACGACAAATAACAACAGGATGATGTATATAATTAGTGCAAAGTAATTTTTCCAGGGAAAATTGCGGTTTAAAACCTGGCTGTAAGCGCTGATAGTCATCATCAAACCGGTCTTCATCTGAATATAATAACTCTGTTTCTGGTTCTTTTTGTAGATCTTGGGCAAAAGCTGATAATGCATAAGCATCTAAAAGATCATCATGGTCTAAAAAAAAAAGAAACTTTCCTTTTGCCAAATCCGCAGCTCGATTTGTTGTAGCTGAAATTCCTGATGCTTTAGATTGAAAGGTGATTTTAATTCTGCTATCAAGTTTCTGATTTTTTTTTAAAATATCTAAGATGTTCTGTTCGGATGCATCATCCGCTAAAATCAGCTCCCAATCTGAAAAAAACTGTCCTCTTACCGAGTCAATACATTCTTGTAGCCAATGCTCGAGAGGGTTGTGAACTGGTACAATAATAGAAAATAAAAGGCTAGAATGATTGCGCAATAAATATTTTTCAGGTGCTTGTTGTTCACGTAACTCACACCATTCACGATAGCCGCCACTCTCTTCACCTTCACCTAATTTAGGAACTAAAACTGGAGGAATATACTGTTTAGTCATTGTCTAATCGCGCATAAGGTTGACCAATTTTTGGATCTACCCCTATATATTTGAGCAACTTTTCTGCCTCGACGGGGGGAGAGCCATCAGGGAAGGGTATTCGAAAATGATTAATTGTAACCATTGCCATTACCATACCAAGGGGCAGTGATAATATATGGGCAATAGAACCGAGATAGGGACGGGAGAACGCTAAATATAAATTATCATTATGAAAAATGGCCGCCTGCTTACCACTCATTGCCGTTGGTCTTCTCGCTTCCATATTTGCATCTGTTATGACTAAATCATAATTATTCTTGATTAAAATGGGTAGTATTTTTAACGGTGCTATAAACCCAGTTTTTCTTGCAAAAACTTGGGAATAATTAAATTGTTGATGATGCTCCACTCTACTTTCATCACATAAAATATCGATGGTTGCCGAACTATTCAGTTTTTGTAGTAACGTTAAAATAGGTTCTTCAAAATCTTCAATACTAATATCAATTAAAACCCGTTTAATTGACTGGTCCTTAAAAAAACTGGCATCTATTTTTACCCGGTCTTTGGCAAAGATAATCCAGGAGTCCCAATTACCAAATTTTCCTCGCCACGCATCCTTAAAAGCATCTTTCAACGTTTGTCTTATTTCATAATCACCAATAACAGAACTATAAAAAATGCGTCGATGCAACCGCATCAATGCAACGAAAAGTGCCTTTAACTCCCCTCCCCCGCCTTGTCTATGATTTGCTATTAAACGTAGCCCATTGCGCTGAAAGAAATATAAACGCATCGGTGCAAATGGTTTTGCCCAGGGAAAATCGTGAAAAGCCTTTGCACTAGTAACACAAGCCCCTTTTTTACTATATCTACGGCGAAGACGCAGACAAAGATCGACATCATCACTAAATATAAAATAAGACCAGTCCAGCACTCCAGTTTCTCTTAGTGCATCGGCTCTTACCATTAAGCAACAAGCACTTGCGTAGCCAATATCTAATATAGGTGGTAGTTCTGGATTTACATGAAAGCGGTACCAGGCTTCTACAGGGTGAGCACGATTAAAATGTACATCGCCTCCTGCTTCTTGCAAAGTATCCGGTTTTGATGTGATATAAATAGCTGGTGCAGCAAAAATATAGTCTGGATTTTTATCTAAAAAATCGCTTAGTTGAGAAATACAATCAGCTTCTGGAAAAGCGTCATCATCAATAAAAATCAGATATTCACAACCACTTGATAATGCTGCTAGTGCTGCGCAGTTAAAACCACCACACCCACCTAGATTTGTTTCACTAGCTAATAAAGAAACCGAAGGAAATTTGTCTCTAATTGCATCAGCAGCACCATCAATCCCATTATTTTCAGTTACAAAAGTTGGAATTTTTTGTTTTTTTAAAGAAGCGAGAAGCTTCAATACTGGTTCACGATGATTGTACGTTACGATTGCAGCAGCAACCTTAGGTACTTTAAACACAGATGATGCCATAAGATAGATTATTTTAGTTTCGACAAAAGCAGCTATTTTATCTAATTAACGCTTGTTTTTTTTAGAAACTTTATGATTGTTTTAAATGAATAAAAAAATCTTAATATAATCAAAAACAAAGCTTTAAAAACATTTAGTCCAGTTTATGAGATTCACTGGAAATAAACTGTTAAACTTATAAATAAAAATATATTTTTACACATAATTCTAAATAAATCAGTTAAACCTTGTTTTATTTAGGTTAATTTAAATAACGTTAAAAATGGAAAAAATTGCAATTTTTGTTGATGTACAAAATATTTACTATACGACACGGCAGCATTATCAAAGACAATTCAACTACCGTGCTTTCTGGGCTCAGGCAACATCTAAAAAAAAGGTAGTTAGTGCATTCGCTTATGCTATTGATAAAGGGGACAGCAAACAAGAAAGCTTTCAAAATATACTTAGAAAAATTGGGTTTCAGGTAAAACTCAAACCTTATATTCAACGCAAAGATGGTTCAGCCAAAGGTGATTGGGATGTAGGGATTACTTTAGATGTTATGGAGTATGCAGAGGCAGTAGACACAATTATCTTATTGTCTGGTGACGGAGATTTCGATTTATTATTACAAAAAGTAAGACACGTGTTTGGTGTTAAATCTGAGGTTTATGGTGTTACAAATTTAACCGCCCCCAGTTTAGTTAATTCTGCAGATCTTTTTATTCCTATTTCAGAAGATTTACTGATGTAATGTTCCGCACTAAATTTTCTCGTTAAAATAACAAGTACATTAAGTAAAATAGAAACACAATTTCTGTTAATTTTGAATAAGGCTGGACTTTTACAAATTTGATAATTATTATGCAAACTCATAAATTTTATTACATACTCAAATCAATATTAGATAGAGTTTCTGGCCAACATTAGACCATAGAAAATATTTAAATTTAATTAGCAAATTAGCAAAAAAATCTGTTAAGACTGAGTTTATTTAATTATCTTTCAATAACATAATATAATCAATTATCATGAAATTAATTATTAGTTTAGGAATAATCATACTGTCAGTAACACATGTAGTAGCAGATACTTATAGTTTTCGTCTTGCAGAATTTAATGACTTTGGTTCATCACCTAAAATATTATCATTTAATAATGCTGGAGTAGGGGTAGTAAACGACACAACATTCTCTTCTTTTGGTGTTGTTTTTTCATTGCAAAAAAGTAGCAATATTGTTGATGATAACAAAAACATTTCAACAGGAAATTTTCTTGCAGAAAACCCTAATAGTCACTCTCTATATATTCTCCCAGAAGGTTCAAATATTGGTGAAGGAATTATTAAAGCACGTTTTTCTACTCCAGTAACTGCAGTTGGTATGACAGGTATAGATGCTGACCAAGCGTTATTTGTTAAATTTTTTGATAGTTCAGGTAGGTTACTTTATAAAACCAGATCACAAACAAGCAATTTCGTGGGAGCTATATCTGATAATAACAATATATCTTCAGTTACTATTGAGTTTGATCCTCTTAATTTTGATTCAGTTTCAGGTTTCGGGATAGACAATTTTATTTTTACCCGAACTCCGGTTGAATCTATAACGATTACACCACAGTCTAAAGAAATTCTTAATACGGAAACTTTTGATGCCACAATCACTGTTGACCTTGTTGTTGGAAATGCTGTTTTTTCAAAAGCAACATGGAACAATGAAGATATTACAGCTACTGCACAAGACTGCCTTATCCCTGGAAAACGCAATAATGGAGAGCTTACGTTTAGATGTCCGAATATTAATTTGGCTACGGGAAAATATACTCTAACAACTTATTTTACTTTAGATAATGGAGCTTCAATCGAAGACTCTGTTACTTGGGATGTTGTAGAGACTATTGAATAATTTTACTTAGGTACTTTCCTTTGGAGTTAACTAGTTTAGAACTATTGCCTACACAACGAACAAGAATACCCCTAAATTGTCAGTCTGCTAAATTATAATATAAGGCAACTAGAAATAAATAACCTTGCTTGCCTTTTTCTCCGTCTTAGATTCTGTCTTTGTAGTTTAGTTACATAGTCTGCTATGCGTCCTTCGCAACAAAATCTAAGACGAACAAAAATTCTACGCAAAACGAGTGGGTTTTTATTTCCAGATGCCTAAATTGAATAAGCCCTATATGCAGCAAACATAGCTAAAATAAGAAAGATAAATCCACTGATTTTATGTAATAGAGCCAGCGGAACCTTTTTAAGTAAAGTTGTTCCTGCAACAACTCCCAATGTTGATGTTAATATTAATGCGCTCGTGGCTCCAATCCATACGGCCACAGATTGCCCTGTACTACTTAATGCAACCACAGCGAGTTGTGTTTTATCACCAAATTCTGCAAAAGTAATTAAAAGGAAGGTGGTAAAAAAAAGATGATGACCACTTTTTTCAACCATTTCACCACCCTCTTCCTCTTCTGTACTAAATAATGAATGAAAACCAAAGATAGCAAATAAAACAGCCACCGATATCGATACGACATAATCAGAAAACCAGTTGGCAATAGCAGCACCAAAGATAACGGCTAAACCGTTTAAAAATGCAAAAGAGGTAATGGCACCCAAAAGGACAGGTAACAAACGATGTCGAGCAGCCAATGTCATACAAACCAGTTGACTTTTATCTCCAATTTCAGCAGCAAAAATCAGAAAAAAACTAGTGCTGGCTGTTGCAGACAGGTCAATAATTTTTAAAGATGATAAATAAGTAACTATGTCATGTAAATAGACGAATACGTTTTCCATTTGTTATCAGTTAAAAATCAACCCAGCAACTCTTCTAGTGCCAGCATAATAATAAAACCAATCATTAAAGAAAAAGTAGCAATCCGAGAACGACCAGATGCATGCGTTTCTGGAATAATTTCTTCACTGATAACAAATAGCATGGCACCCGCAGCAAAACCCATTGCGATGGGCAATATAGGTGCAAATACAGTCACCATGGTAATACCTAATAAACCACCCACAGGTTCAACTAAACCGGTTAAAGTCGCTATGCCAATAGCCTTCCATTTGTTGTAACCCAGCCCAACTAAAGGAAGCGCTACTGCCAATCCTTCTGGAATATTTTGTATACCAATGGCAGTTGCCAGAACAATACCATTTTTAATATCACCACTACCAAAACTTACACCTACTGACATCCCTTCAGGAAAATTATGTATGGTAATGGCAATAATAAACAAAGACAGTTTTTGCAATGTTTCTACTTTAGCATCTGATAGCTCATTAAAATGCAAATGCGGAAGTTTCTCATCCGTAAAATGTAAAAATAAGGCTCCCAATAACATGCCTGCTGCAACAACCCATAAACCTTTATCAGGCCATAGAGCATTTCCAAATTCGACTCCCGGCACAATCAAAGCGAATGATGTTGCCGCTAGCATTACACCTGCGGCTAATCCCAGCATAGCATTTAAGGTATTATTGGATATATCCCTAAAAAACAGGACAGGTAATGCACCAAGTCCGGTAGCTAATCCTGCCAAAATACTGGCAAAAAAACCTATGACGACTATTTTTCCAAAAACAATATATAAACCGCCAAAAACTATAATTTGCGAAAGCATAAAAATGCCAACAAAGATAGCCCAGCGTTGTAACTGGGGCAAAACCATTGTTTTTTGATAATAAGCATTTGATTGCAAGCGGGTAAGTTGAGTAGTAAAAATATCCTGGATATTTAGCATAATGTTATTTTGTAATTATATAAGTAGGTTGAGTTATCAGTACTGTGTACAATCCTACCAGTTATTGTAAAGATCACAACTTTCTCATAAAAAATTCACTTTCTTTAACATAGAAACTAAAGCATCAGGTGAATCAATAAATTTTTCAATGCTAGCTTGAAAATTCGTTAGTCCTTTTTTACTCCACCGCATCAAATTCA
>JAKIVF010000015.1 GCA_021647145.1 Methylococcaceae bacterium
GATTATAAAAAACCAATGAACGTCTATAAAGAAGATATTTTACTCAATAACTGGCTAGATGAGGCGGCTTAAAACTTAGGAATAAGAAATTTGAAATAATTGTCTTGACTATTTGGGGTGCTAAAGATTTACAGCTCATATAGAAAATGTAGTTGGACGTAAAATTGGCTTTACCAAAGTGGGACGACCAAAAAAAGGGCTAATTAAAATATGAAACAAAACCATGCGGCCATACACGCCTCATTCCGAATTATAATAAATTGGCTGTTAGTCGTGTGGTAGTTATTATAGGTTAACTAAGGCAACTGGAAATAAAGTCGTATTGATTGATTAGAAAAATCAGTTGAGCACTGGTTACTAAGGAATGTGTATTTACGCAAAACCTGTCTTCTTATTTAAAAACTTGTGCATCTGGGGCAAGTTTACTTTTTTCTATTTCACCAATATGTGAATATGTCAGAATTCGATGATCATTGTAGATAACCCATTTCTACAAGACTTACCCTTTAAAATTGAGTTGAATAAATGGGGTAAAATCTTATGAGTCCAGCAAGTAATGATCATAGAATCCGTCAATATGAAGTGGCTAAAACTATTGATACTGGAAAAAAGTCTGGCAAGATAATCATTGAATGCTCTATAAAAACGCTGGAAGGCGTGAAAGTAGCAGATGTTGCATGGGCATCTGATGAATTTATCTCTAAGTATGGAGAAAAACACCTTACGACTTTGCACCAGAGATATGCATGGATGAAAAAATTAAACTCTATATTAACCAAGGTGCTAAAGAGGTATGGTTGTGCAATCAACAAGGAGAAACAGTATATTATTCTCATGCTGGAAAAAAATTAATAAATCAAATGAAATTAATTGAGGAAAAAGGGTATACCCGAATGGCACTTGCTTAAAGCCTATTTTAACAAACCCCGCAATAAAGATTCCCCTAAATAAATCAGAGTAAAAAAACTGATTTATTTAGGTTAGACGCCACCTACAACTTTCTTTGCTGATTTTTCCATTCTCGATGGCAAATCATAATATCCAAAACTTCTTGTGGATCATCAGTAATGGTAAACAATTCTAAATCTTTTTCCGAGATAGTCTTGTATTCAAGCAATATTTTTTTTATCCAGTCAACTAATCCTTGCCAAAATTCCGAGCCAAATAAAACCAGTGGAATAGGATAAATTTTATCCGTTTGCATTAATGTCAATGCTTCAAAAAATTCATCTAAAGTCCCAAAGCCACCCGGCATACAAACATAACCCATTGAATACCTAACAAGCATAACCTTCCGTACAAAAAAATACCTAAAGTTTAATGATACATCCAAAAAAGGATTGGGCGTTTGTTCCATAGGTAATTCTATATTTAACCCAATAGAAAGCTGTTTTTGCTGAAAAGCACCTTTATTTGCCGCTTCCATTACCCCTGGGCCTCCTCCAGTTATTATGGAAAAACCATGTTCCCCTAACAATTCAGCTAATTCAACTGTTTTTTTATAATAAAGGTTATTAGGTTTTAACCTTGCAGAACCAAAAATTGAAACTGCATCACGCACGTCTCTAAGCCGATCAAACCCTTCGGTAAATTCACTAATGATTCTAAAAATTCGCCATGACTGATCACCTTTAAAGTCTTCAATTATATTTGGTACATGTTGATTTTCATTTTTACACTGCATAATATAGATAAGGGTGATTAAAATGGAAGTCCGATCTAAACAGGTCAACTACAAAGAATAAATTATTTTACCTGCTTGTATTGTATGCATCACTCGCCCTTCAAATATTTCTCCCCAAAAAGGTGTGTTTTTCCCCTCACTTTTCCAGTTTTCATCATTAACCTGCCAATGAGTAGAGGGGTTAAATATACAAATATCAGCTGAAAAACCAGGCGTTAATGCGCCACTTTGTAATTTTAAAATATTTGCAGGATTTTGAGTAAGTAAAGCAATACCTTGGGATAAATTTATTTCATTTTCTTTTACTAGGCGAAGCATCAGTGGCAATAAGGTTTCCAAAGAAGAAATCCCTGGTTCAGTTTCGGGAAAAGCACCCAACTTTGCATCTAAATCATGAGGTTGATGGTCAGAACAAATTGCATCTATCGTCCCTTGAGCCAAACTATTTCTTAAATGTTGCTTATCTTTGTCTGTCCTAAAGGGAGGTAAAACATGATAAACACTATTAAAGGGCTCTATATCATTTTCAGTTATATGTAATTGATGAATAGCAACATCAGCACTTATAGCAAGACCATATTTTTTTGCCTGTTGAATTTTAATCGCTGAACGTTTACAACTAATTTGACTAAAATGCAATCGACAGCCTGTCAATTCTACTAATTCCAGACATTGCGCAACAGCTGCTGATTCAGCTGCGTAAGGAATACCTGGCAAGCCATATCGAGTGGCAAAAGTACCTTCATGTGCACAACCCATATTACTAAGAGAAGGCTCATTCGGTTGATACATCACCAATAAATCGTGGCTACTTGCATACTCCATAGCACGACGTAAAACCAGCAAATTAGCAAAGGGAGCCATTGCATTGCTTACAGCGATACAACCAGCTTGTTTAAGGGCTGCCATCGAACTAAGCTCCCTCCCCGCTAATTTATAGGTTAATGCTCCAACCGGATAAACCTGAGAATAACCCGCTTTTTCTGATTTATCATGAATTAATTCTACAACTGCCTGAGAATCTATCACTGGACTAGTATCAGGAGGTAGACATACCGAAGTAATCCCTGCACTGGCAGCGGCTTTCGTCTCACTAAGTAGCGTGCCTTTGTATGTTTGACCGGGTTCTCTCAACCTGGCATTAAGATCAATAAATCCGGGACAGACAATATTATCTATCGCGTCAATTGTAAAATCAGCAGTAAAACCAGAGGGAGGTTCATTAACGGAGAGTATCTGTCCATTAGCAATATAAACAGAACCTAATTGATCAATATTATTTGCTGGATCAATAATATGTCCATTTGAAATATGAATTTTTGTCATGACACATTTCCTTTAGGCTGTATCACTAGAGACATAATCGCCATCCGAACAGCCACTCCATTAGTGACTTGTTGTAAAATGACTGACTGAGGTCCATCAGCGATACTAGATTCAATTTCTACCCCTCTGTTAATCGGACCTGGGTGCATTACGATGGCATCTGGATTGGCAAGTTTTAATCTTTTTTCAGTTAGACCAAAGCATTTAAAATATTCTCTTTCTGTAGGTAATAGAGCTGAAGTCATTCGTTCTTTTTGCAGGCGTAACATGATAATCACATCAGAACCAACAAGCCCCTCTTCTATATCATTAAAAGAAGTTACACCCAAGTTTTCTACAAACTGGGGAAGCAATGTCTTAGGCGCAATAACTCTAACGTCTTTAACACCTAAAGTATTTAGTGCTCGAATTTGTGACCGCGCCACTCTGGAATGAAGAATATCTCCGATAATTGCAACTTTTAAATGATCAAACTTCTGCTTGTATTGTCTTATGGTAAACATGTCCAGCATTGCTTGAGTTGGATGTGCATGTTGACCGTCACCTGCATTAATAACACTAATATGAGGTGCTGTATGTTGAGCAATAAAATGCCCTGCACCACTAATACCATGTCTAACGACGAACATATCAACAAACATGGCTTCAAGATTATTAATAGTATCTAATAAACTTTCACCTTTAGAAGTAGCAGAAGCAGCAATGTTTATGCTCAGCACATCTGCTGACAAGCGGGTGGCTGCCAGCTCAAATGTTGTACGTGTTCGAGTACTATTCTCAAAAAAAAGGTTTACGATTGTTCTCCCTCTTAACAAAGGTACTTTTTTTACCCGCTGTGAAGACATACTGGAAAATGATTCAGCAACATCAAGTATCTCAGTCAAAATTTCCTTGTTCAGGCCTTCAATAGTAAGAAAATGTTTGAGCTTACCTTCACTATTAAGTTGCAGATCAATCATGATTTAAATTGGAGCTTATTCGTTATTAAAGGTTTTAATTTCTATGCCTAACGGACTTGGTCCTGTCAGTTTTATTCTTTGCCCAACTGGTAGCCTAAAAGTACAACCAGCACAATCCGGTTTGATCGGTATTTGACGACCATCTCGTTCGATTAGTACACCTAAAACCACTTGGTTAGGTCTACCATAATCAAATATTTCATTAAGTGCTGCTCTGATGGTCCTTCCTGTATAAAAAACATCATCAATAAGGATAATATCTCTTCCTTCCATATGGGCAGGCAATTTGCTTGGCTTTACTTTTGGATTCATGCCTATTTGAGAAAAATCATCACGATAAAATGAAATATCCATGACACCCAAAGGTTCTTTTATCTTTAATCGTTGATGCATCTGTTCCGCAACCCAAACACCTCCATTGTGAATACCTATCATCAAGGGCTCTTTAAGCTTTCTAAGAGCAAGAACAATTTTTAAATCCGTCTCCAAATTATCTAGCAAAGAAGGTATTTTGAGAATATTTTTTTTCATTTTTGCATAAAAACCTAACAAACTTAGATCTAAAATTAAACGATTAAATATAAATATACCATTTTGCAAGCTATTTAGTTGGATATAGTTTTGTAAGAAGTAGAAATAATATTTAGTGCTTTTCAAATGTTAAAAAAAGGGAATAATTATGAGACACTTTGTACTGGTGGGACTGGCTTTTGTGATGACAGGAGTGAAAGTACCCAAGCAAAATCAATCCAACCTTTTACTAGTCTTTTTTACCATTTTAAGTACTAAATAGAATCCACCAAAACACCTAAGATATTGATATTATAGACCTCTAAGGTAATTATTAGTATAATAATACCTAAAAAATAAGCTAATTGCTCAAAAAACCGTGTACCTATAATCTTAACTATCAGACAAAACAACTCACTATAATAGTATTTGACTCTCAGACCTAGGTAAAATGTGCCTATTCATTCCTTTGGATAAGTTGGCAGAAGGCTATTATCAAACACAAACATGGAGCCGTTAGTTTTTGAAGTTTTTCATCAAACGGTGATTGATAGCGAAAAAGAAAAACACAGTACCAAGTTAACGACAACATCAAAGACTGACAATCAAAAACAATATAGAAAGTCAACCCGAGGGTTTATCGACAGAAGAAGGCTTTTCAAGTATTACAATAAAAATGAGAATAAAGAAAAGGAAACCACGAGTCATCAGTGCAAGTTGATTTTAGATGCCACCGTTGTATGAAGTATATATATTAAATTTAAAAAGCCTTACAACACGAGCAAGAGATTTATCATCCTTAAAAATCTCTAGTCATGATACTTTTATATTACTGCTGAAGCCCAACAGTAGCTTCATTATCTTTAATCGTTTTCAACAGCGACTCTGCTTTATTTTTTTCAGCAAATTGCCCATTTTGGTTTTTACCTAACTCTATAGCTTCCTGTATTAGTATGATGGCTTCTTCATTGTTATCTGATTCATGCAGTGCGGCACCCAAATGATATTTGAACACAGGAACTTCTGGTGCTTTTTTTACAACCTGTTGCAAAACTTCTACTGCTTTGTCTATACTTCCATTTTTAAACAATGCCCACCCATAGGTATCCAGATAGTAAGGTTGCTTAGACCCTTTAAAACGTTCGCTTAAGCTTACAGCTCGCTCTAAACTCTCTTTCTCAGGATAATGATCTAACAATATTGAGACTAAGTTATTAGCGGCAATATCAACCGTTGGTTGTTCATCTATTACCGCCTGGTATATTTTAATGGCATTGTCATAATCTTTTTCCTTTTCATATACTGAGGCTAATAACATATTTAATTGCGTATTTTTTGGTAATACCTTCAACCCAGCTCGATAAGCATCGATTGCTTTTTTATTTTCATTCCTTTCAAGATGTATCTTGGCTAATGATTCATAAAACCCCGGCTCTTTTGGCCACTTAGCAATACCTGCATTTAATACATCTATTGCTTTACCCCAGTCTTTATCTAAACTAAACAACTGACTTTTATAAATGACTGGATAAGCTAACTCAGGGTTTTTTGTGATAAACATATCAAGATATGCTTTCATCACTTCTCTTTGGCCTAATGCTTCAAAACTAACAACCATACTTTTCATTGCATCTGAAAGTTTTGGTATTTCTTTCAAAGCTAATTTATATTTTTCGATCGCTTCATTATAAAAACCCTGACCTTGTGAAATTTTTCCTCCCAAATAACTCGAAAACCCTTGTCCATTGGGTTTAGTCGCTATTAAATCGGCAACTTTTTGTGTGCCTTTCCAGTCTTGTTTTAACAAACGAACCTGAGCCAGAGCTTGAAGAGCACCTTCATGATTAGGGTTTATTTTTAGGGCATTTTGCAGCAGCTCTTCTGCTCTTCCTATATCCTCGCTTTCAATCATATTTGATACAATGGGCAATACTGCATAAAAATTTCCTGGATTTATAGCAAGTGCATTTCTAAAGTTTTCTACCGCCAACTCAGGCGACTCTTTCATCAAAAAAGCTTGACCAAGCAGTACCATTGCTTCGTCAGATTGCGCATAATCCCTTAAAACCCCACGTAAATCAGTGATGGCCTCATCTTGAGAGCCATTAATCATGCTTATTCGAGCTTTTAACAACAAGGCATCATAATTTCTCCCATCAACGGCTAAAATTTCTTCAACTTTCTCACTTGCAAAAGTATTATCACCTTCTTTTATCGCGATTTTTGCCAAAATAGATTTAGCTTTAATCCCTTTTCTATCATTACCATTATTTTTAATTATTCGCTTCAGAGGCTCTTTTGCTTCATCATTCCTATTCTGTATAATATAAAGGTTCGCAAGCTTAAAATACAAGTCCAGTTCTTCAGGGTTTGTTTCAATAAATTTTTTAATCGTTGGCTCAGCAAGTTCAATATTTTTTTGTAACAAAAAGTCCACTAAGACTAATTTAGGCTTTAGCTGATCATTATTATTTTCTACAACGCTTTGAAGCAAACTTAAAGCTTTAGAATCTTGATTAGTACCCACATAAAACTTGGCAAACTTAAAAAAATAATCAAGTTTCTCAGGAAATTGTTTTGTTATTTCTTGATAATCTTGTTCAATAAGCTCTATATTTTTACTCTTCATATGAATTTGTAGCTTCATAAGGTGTAGAGCCAACTCATTGGGTTTATTTTCTAATGATTGCTTGACCAGTTGTTCAGCAGTAGCAAAATCTTCTTCTGCTAAATAAACACCAACGGCTAGAGCCAATGAATCAATATGACTTGAATCAATAGCTAACGCTTTTTTGGCTTCTGCTAAGGCTGCTATTGTATCCCCTTGCTTTAAGAGTACTGCACCATTTAATGCAATGACATCTGGGTCACCCGCTTTTTTCTCGGATAACAACTTGATTTCTAACGCTGCCTGATCAAGATTTCCTCCTAACAAATAGAGTTTTGCTAGCTTCAACCTTGCCTTATCGTTTTCTGGATCCAGTTTTAAAGTTTGAGCAAGATTGGTATACATTCCTTTCCAGTTTCGCTCTCTTTCATTCACCAATGCCAAATAAAAATAAGCTTCTGGTAATTTATTATTAATTTGTATTGCGTTCTTTAATTCAAGCTTTGCCTTATCGTAATTTTCTTTTTCATAATATGTCTTTGCACTCGATAAATACTCAACTGATCGCTCAGTGGAATCTCCACACCCTTGTAAAATAAAAGCACAGGCTAAAAAGAACAATTTATTTTTATTTCTCATTCAAAATCCTTAGTTATTCTGGGATATATTCAGGTAAAATGGTCAATTGCTGAGCAAAACCAGCTAACCTATTATCAGCGTCTTCTACTGTTTCTTTCGGGCTAACAACAGTAGTAAGGCGTACCATCGCGCCATCTGTTCGATTTAATAATAAAGCATCTTTAAATAAATACCATTTCATAAAATACTCGTTTGCAATAAGCCGTCCTCGTTGCTGAAACCAATAGTAGACAAGTTGAACTCTTTTATCTTTTTTAATAATAATTCTATTCACTGGAAAATCTGTTAGTTCAATACGGCTAATATCAGATATTTGCCACCCCCCCCCAGGAATACACACTTTAGGTGAATGCGGAGAAACTCCTTTACGTTGCGACTCATAATAAGCCACATAAAAATTCACCGGCAATGAGCCTTCCTTCTGATAGTCTGACATTATATAATCAGAAACCTTAAGCGTATTTATAACATTAATATCAAGGGATCGCTGAATTCCTGTCCAGCCGGCTAAATTAGCAGGGAATTCAGAAAATGTCTTTCGTTTAGGGATTGTTTCCTCTCTTTTATCAATAGAGCCAACGATAATAACAGAAATAATTATCAGAAAAATAATAGTAATAAATGGATAAGAAACTTTTCTTTCAAGACTTTTATCAACGTCAACTAGTTCATCTAACTGAATTAGTCCAAACACTTCTGACAATGGCCTTGAGTCCTTTTCACCTATTTTAATCAGGATAAACATTTCTATAAACAAAATCCCCATACATGCCATGAAGACTATCCACCCTTCAAAATCATGTAAAAAACCTTCCGCCATAGAAATACCCCAAACATCAACTAAAACACCGATCACTCCAATACGGAAACTGTTCATCATCAATGTAATAGGGATGGTTGATAAAAAAACTACAACTCTTTTCCATAAAGAGGTATCAAACATATAGGCGGTAATAAAACCTAAACCCATCAGTGGAAATAGGTAACGTAAACCACTACACGCTTCAACAACTTGAAGTTTGTATGCCCCCAAATCAATAACATTACCTTCCAGATAGACAGGAATATCACACAAACGAATAAAAGCTACACCTAATTTTGAAGACAGCAATTGTAAATTAGCAGACAAACTAGCTTCTAAAAAGTAAGGGAGAGGAATTGCGAACACTAATAATAACAAGGGGATTAAGACTGGTTTTACAGCAGGCCAGCCCATAATTGAAATGGCTATACCAAACAAAACAGCAATCAGCGAATATTGAATTAATATAAAAAGAGCACTCACTTCTCCTATTAAAAAAATAGCCAACGCAGGGATAACAATAAACAGGCTTAGCCATGAACTAGAAAATTCACTTTGTCTAATTTGATCCTTTTTTAACCAGATAAAATAAATCGTAATAAAAGGTAGCATATAGCCGTGGCTATATTCCTCTTGTTTATCCCATCTAAAAATTAATTCACTTATTCCTCCCCTATATGCAATCAGAAGAAATACTGTTGCTATCAAAAGAAGTAACCAATTCAGCCACCCCATTTTCCACACAGTTATTTTATTCATAAATTCAGTTTAAAATATCTTGTTTCTTTTAAACACATCTTCAAATCAAAAAAGCACATCATCAAAGTATTTGTATAGCGAACAAAAATCAATCACATTATCAACTTTTAGCTAAATTTTTTTGAAAAAAACGAGTTATAAATTATTACTTCAGTCTTAAGAAAAAATGAGAATCCAAAAGGCGTATCTGAACTAACACTATACTTCAAAATATAACCCCTAAACAACAAAATTCAACTATATTTCAAGATGGTTCATGCATTTTATTGATTTCATCAATAGCCTTTGTTTTTCCTACCATTAGCACTCTCCATTGATATTTTCTCAAAAACTTTCTAAATTCTTCATCCCCGTATCGCTCATTTCTTAACAATGCACTTTTTAGCCATCCCCATAGCATGGCTATGCTACCCAAAACATAAGGTCTTTCATTTACTCTACTTAACGCACTAGCAAAAATAAATAAAAAGCCAGTCCCCATAAAATATTGTCCAAAACCATGCCTCATTCTACCGGTATAAACTCCTTGCTGACTTGTTCCCATAGGTCTTAAATGAACAAACCTTAAATCTGGTTCATCCCAGCTACAAGCAATCCAGCCCAGCATTCTGCATTGATGACAATCAATTCCATCCCACATAACTTCACGTACAAAACCACCAATTTCTTTAAAGCAAGTCACTCTATAAAACTTTGTCATTCCAAGTGAAGTATCATCACCCTTTCGCTCACTAATAAGCTCCCCATCTTCGTAAATATATGATTTACCACTACATGTGCCAATTCTAGGATTATTGTCCATTCGATCTATTAATACTTCAAAATATTTTTCCGGCAGTTTCAAATCTAAATCAAGTTTACAAAGATAGTCAAAGTCATCTGGGTTAATTGAAGAATAGCCTGCGTAAAAAGTATCAATAACACCAGGGCCAACAGAGCGATGTCCTCTATCTTTACGGGTAATAATTTCTATCCATTCATTTTTGTCAGCATATTCAGCAAGTATTTCTGAAGTACCATCAGTTGATCCATCATCTACAATTATCCATTTATTTGGCTTTACCGTCTGGCTTACCATTGAATCAAGTGTTTGCACCATGTATTCAATTTCATTTCTGCATGGAGAAATTACTACATATTTACTATTCATACTTTTTAACAATCCCCTTACAGACTAAATATTATATTTTATTTCTAAGTAAACCTATATTGAATCTAATGCAAAAAATTGTAGTAAACGATCAACATTAACTTTTTGACCAAATTCTTTAACTACATGATGTTTTGCATTTGCCACTAACTTTTCACATAAATCAGGTGACTCGCTTAACTGCTTAATTTTATCGGCAAGATCAATTGGGTCTGCTGGCTCTGCTAATAACCCTGTTTGCCCATCTATGATTAATTCTGGAATACCCGACAATCTAGTTGATATAACAGGAATTGATTGTGACATTGCTTCCATCAGCACAACAGGAATTCCATCCATATCTCCATTGGAATCTTGTTTGCATGCTAAAACAAAGACATCTAAATTCTTCATCCATGTAGAGACTTCTTTATGATCTAAACCTGCTTCAAAAAAAACAATATCTTTAAGTCCTAGCTCCTCCGTTTGCTTTTCTAATACAGGAAGTAGAGGACCATCTCCAGCAATATAAAGTTCAATTCTAGTCTTACTATTTCTTAGTTCACCCATTGCCTGAATTAAAGTATCAATCCCTTTCTTTTCAACTAACCGAGCTAAAGTTCCAATTCGGTAGCAGTCCTTTTTTTTTAATTGCTGTGTTTCATTAGAAATATGAAAACTAACACCACACCTAACAACTGCGAGTTTATCTTCTGAAACATTCTGAGAAATAAGATAATTCCGGTTAAACTCAGAGATTGTTAACATTTTAACTGCACGTTGCGCTTTACGATCCAGCAGCAGACCACGCTCAAAAATATCATTGGCATGAGCCATTATTGTAAATGGTACAGCTGACATAGCAGATGCGTACATTGCAATTTGAGTCGCAGTATGAGCAAAGTGCACATGTAAATGCTTACATTTATTTTCAATCAATATCTCTGCGAGCCTACAAGCGACAATATATTGGAATAAAAGTTTCCAGCTACGCTTATTAAAAAAACCAAGAAAAAACATATCTGACATTAATAACCGTATGCTATCTTTCTGACGAGCTCTCATTCTAAAAAAAGCAGCTAAAGAATAGAGTAATGTTTTGACGGGAAGCTCATCATAAAGAAAATGTGTTCTCTTTAGAAGGCCGTCATAGCCAACAAAGTTTTTTTCTGCTCTTTTTACTGAAGTAGGTATGACTGTTAGCCCTCTTTTTTCAATAGCTAATAATTCTTCATAAACAAAAGTTGACTCCAAAGCCGTGAGCTGAGGTGCAAGATAGCAAATATTCATTTTTTAATGTTAGAAATTGAAATTCGAAACAATGGGGCTGCTTAATAATTAATAATTAAAACTTATTTCATCTTTGATAATTTAATTATTTCTTCACAACTTAAAGTAGAAGACCAGCCCAGTCGATCATGTAATCGAGAATTATTATATCTCAGAGGTTTTATACGAGCATGTATGCTTCCTTCCTTGAGTACTCCTGGCAGTATTTTCAGTAAACTAGGCCAGAATGTAGTAATCAACCCAACACCCGAAGTTATTCTTTTTATTAAAGACCACGGAAAGGCAAAGGAGAGTGTAGGCCAAATATCCGTATGTTTTTTTAACAAAAAGATATATTCTTGCTGCGTAGGCAACTCATCTTCAAAAACATTGATAGCTTCAAATGCTCCATTTTTTTTTGTTTCATTTGGCTCAACATAGACATCACTGATGATTATGCTTTTTTCTGCCGCCAAAACCATTGCTTCTGCACAGTGATCTACATAAGAAACAGGTAACCTTGCATCTCGCCCTAGTTGCAACGCAAACTTCCTCTTAACAACCCCTAAGCGTGAAGTTAATAACCGCCCTGGCCCAATAATCGCACCTGCTCGTAATGCGGTAACAACCAGGCCATGTTTTTGGGCGGATTTTAGCCCTATCATTTCTTGAGCTATTTTAGCTCTACAATATGAGTCTCGTTGATTTTTATAAATTTCAATTGGGGTCATTTCATCTAATTGACTATTGACTGGTTGTGCTGAATAACCATAGACACTCATAGAACTAGCTAAAACTAATCGTTTAAGCCCTGCATCAATCATAGATTGAACAATAAGTTCTGTCGGCCTGACTGTCTGAGTATTGTGGACCTCGTCAGTAGCCGTCATAACAGCGGACGCATGAATCACACTAGTCTTTTTACTATCCTGAGACGACATCATTTCAAGTAACGCTGTTCCAGCTTTATCTGATGCTAAATCTATTTCAACAATCTCTATATTGTCTAGGTTTGCCCAGAGCATTTTTGAAATATCACGTCCCGGACGAACAACTACCTTAATTTTATGACCTTGTTGATGGGCATTCAAAACTATCTTCTGCCCCAAGTAACCTGAAGCACCTGTAATTATCATTACTTTGCCCATACGAGTGGCTCCATAGTTTCAAAAGTCGTCGTCATTTTGTAAGGCATTTTTCCCTGTTTAGCTAAATCACTAGCAAATTGACAAGCCAAGGTTAATTCCGTTATATGCAAAGAAAAATTTGCGCCAATATACGGATCTCTTCCTTCTTTTATTGCAAGTGCCATATCTGCAATCGCCCTACAAAAATCTCGCGTTTGTGACCCTCGATATTTTGTGATTTTTTTCTGACTAGGTGAAGAACAGAGTGTTAGTTTTTTTGATAGAGGAGATAAAAAACGTTTTCTTCGAATTGTGTGGTATTTTTGCAGACCAATTGATGAGTCATCACTTCTGGGGTCTTTTACACTCAACACACCTTCGTCACCAAAAACTCGTAATTGATGATCATGTTCAGCATAAATTCCATTCGTCATTCGAACAACAACACCATTTGCAAACTTGATACAGGCAACTGAAAAGTCATCAGCTGGTGCTATTATCTGACCTGATATTTTATTCTCTATAAGTGTGTCTGAAAAAGCGGTAACACTCTCTGCTGGTCCTAAAATAGCAGCTAACCAAGACATAACATAACCCGCATGCTCAGTAGTACAGCCTGTTTCAAATTCATTTACTGCAGGCCATGCTGTACCCGCCTCATTTATCCATGTACTTACAGGGGCATGGGTTACCATTCCATCTTCCATTTCTGCGTACACTAGTCTTACATCACCCACAACTTTATCATTGACTGCTTTCCAAAGCGTTTGAGCAACCTCATTCATTAGCGTACATGGAGCAGAACTTAGCATTAACCCTCGTTTTTTCGCAAGTTCAACTAATGCATGAGCATCACCTAAATCCATAGCCAAGGGTTTCTCAGTATACACATGTTTACCAGCATCTAGGCATGATCGAGTCGTTTCGTAATGAGCTTGAGGGTTAGTAAAATTTAGCACCATTTCTACAGAGGTATCATTCAACATAGTATCTATATCCGAATAACATATGGACTCTGTTAGTCGCGCCATATTTTCCGAACGAGACCTTTCTTTATCAAAAACCCCCACTAATTCAAGCTCTGGATGCATTGGTAATGTGAGCCTATACATATTTGCTACATATCCACAGCCAAGAATAGCTAACTTCATTAATGCTCCACCTTCTTATTAATAAACATCAAACTAGCAAAATTTCAAAATAATAACGTTGCTCTAAGAGCAATATCATGTATTCACTATTATTGTCTCATTTTGATTACTTTGGCAGGTGCTCCAACAGAAATTTCATTTTTATTGATCATCCCGGTCACAACGCTATTAGCGCCAACAACACAACCATCATCCAAATAAGCACCCTTTAAAACAGTAACTCCTCTAGCAACCCAACAATCATTTTTAATAATAATAGGTGAACAATCATGCGATTGAGTCCTTATTAATTTATTCAATTTAACACCATGATTTGAATCACGAATACTACAGTATTCACCAACTAAACTATCATTTCCAATTGTAATTTCTTTATAAGCAACTAGTACTGAACCTTGATTTATTCTAACATTATTACCCAGCTTGATAACTCCATTCTCTTGAGTTTCAATGACTACATTCCTTCCAATTCGACAAGATTCTCCGAACTCCACTTTTCCAGTACCAATAACATCTATATAACCATCTAATTGAGTTGAATTTGGAAGACTACCAGATACTTTACTTCTCATTTGAGTTAAACGCCACAATCGAAATATCTTTAATAATAATGGATTTATTATCCTGATTATCCGTGAAACCAATATTGAGAGTGTATTTAATACACAAATGATTTTTTTTTTCACAGTACTCTTTATTTAGAAGTTTGAACTAATTGATTTCTCACGATTTAAGGGTATATCTATTGAAGGATGCTTGACCTTTAACACCTACATGAAAAAACTAAAACCAGATATTAAAATTTAAATGTGGAATAGTGTCATCAAGTTAATGCAAAACCGTTAAAATATAATTCATTAAGAACGGAAAACAAATAAAACATTTTTATTAAATAAATACTTTAACTGTCCCCATGAAGTTGGAATCCGCATAAAAAGAAGGTGAAATCCATATAAAAGACCATCTTTTAATTTGGGTATTCTTTCCCTATTATTAGAAGCGATCTTAAACGACCTTAAAAACAAAACTAAGCCTATTGCTAAAAAACCGAATATTATTGAAGAAAAATAACTAACTAAAACAAAAAAAGATAACCATAACAATGGCTCAATGAAATTTCTAATCATTTCCTTAAACCATAGTTTTTCTTTATTGTGTCGATAACGTAACCCAACAGCAGCATATGCTTCCCCATTAGTCACTGCTCTGCTCCAATACTGAAAAAATGTATTCATTTCCAAGTCATGATTTGCCATTGGAATATTTAAGAAAAAAATTTTTCCTCCATTTTGTCGGATACGATAACATAAATCAGGCTCCTCTCCCGCAGAAAGAACTTCATCAAATCCCTCCCCTCCTTCAGCAACTAAAGAGCTTTTTCTCCATAATGCATTACCACCACAATAACGCGCCTCACCTGGTGGAACATACCAATCAAACTTACAAACCTTAGTATAAATATTAGCTTCAGGACGGCTTTCTGTTAATTCTCCAAAAACACAAGCAACTTTACAATGATTACAAAGAAAATCATAAGCTGTTTGTAGCCAATCTTCATGTAAAATACTATCCCCATCTACAAATTGAATAAAATCACCTTTAGCTTTACTAGCACCAAAATTTCTTGCTTTAGCGGCTGATGGATTAGGATTATTCAGCTTTAATGCTGTCACTTGAGAGAATGATTCAGCAATCTCAAAACTATGATCAATTGATCCACTATCAACGTATATAATCTCAATTTCACAATTTTTAGTCCTTAAATTCAAAACAGATTCTAATGAATCTCGTAACAACCTTTCTTCATTTAAACCTATGACTACTACAGATATTAATGATCGAGAATTAGGATTCATTTTTGTTTTTCCAGCAAAAATTAAAAATAGCTTTTAAATCACCTAGTATTAAGTCTGACATATAATGCTTAGGATCCTTGGAAATATCCGACCTTAATTTTAAATGATGTCTTGCTAGTAAGGTTAATCGTCCAAGAAACCATCCTAAATCAGCAATAATCAACCCAAATAGACCATAATGTTTACGATAAAAATATCGTCTAGAGTTATACCAAAATAATGGCCGTCGAGTAGCTATTTTCCCTACACCCGTCGAGGATTCATCTTCATGGGCAACGCTCACCGCTGGATCAAACCAAATTTGCCATTGATTTTTATTAGCTCGAAGACAAAAATCAACTTCTTCAAAATAAAGAAAAAAATTTTCATCCATTAACCCAATATCATCAATTAAAGATTTATTAACAAAAAAACTAGCTCCCGAGACCCAATCACATTGCAGGGCTTTATCAGGCGGAGGTAAAGGCACCATGTATTTTGGGAACAACCTAAACAAAGGCCCAAATTTGGCTCCGATTAAAAGCTCACCAAATGGAGTGAACATATTAAAAACAGAGCTCACAGAAGCACCAGTTCTCATGCTTGTTTGTTTAGTACCAAGGATACCAACTTTAGAGTCTTTTTTAAAATATTTACTAATAAGCTCTAAAGAGCAACTATTTACTATAGTATCTGGGTTTAATAACCAAAATATATTACTTTTGGGATAGTTTTTTAGGCTATATTTTATTGCTTCATTATTCCCATAGGAAAACCCACCATTCTTAGGAAGCATCAGGAGTTTAATATTTTTTCCTAACTTTTCCTTAGTTATATAGTTATTAATAACATTAATAGAATCATCAGGAGAGTTATTATCAGAAACAACAATTTTAACATTATTATTTGATATATATTTCCTTAGAGAATCAAGACACTGTAATAATAAATCAGCAGTCTTATAGTTAACTATAACAATTATTATTTGCATTTATTTTTTTAGGTAACTAATCTCAAGCCAAATAGCACACAATGGTGTGGGGGGGGGTAACCCTTTATTATAATCTATTCTGTTGATTATTACGGAAGAAAGAAGATGAATACTGTATCAATTTGATATTCAAATTATCCTAAAAACCAGTTAAAAGCTAAATTTTACTATAGGCAGCCTTATAGCTTATTTAAGTATAATATTTAATCTAGTTTTTCACTCCTAACCAAATAAATGAGTACCTTCGCTTCACAGTTTTGTAACAAAAAGGGCAAAATACTCTGCAGAATGGGCTTGACACACTGGGAAGACCCATAGAATGAATCAGAACGAGTATTTATCAAACTAACTTCATGCCCATTAACTGTAAACCTTCCAATAAAAAAGTAGCACTAAAATTATTCAAACAAACTATTCCACCACGTTACAAAAATCTCAACCCAGCTTTTCTCTTCTACAACATGCCCCTGCATCTCATCACCCGCATCTGTAGATGAAACCATTGAGTTCATCATTGCTTCACCAACTTCATCAGGGGAAATTCCATTTTCATCGCCAAAAGTTTGTACATCGTTCCAAGTCCAACTATTGTCATTTAAAGCAACCTTTGAAGCAACTCTAGTCACACCCTTCAATATGTTATCAACCGAGACAGTTTTAACATCCTTCCATTTTGTTGTCGCTAGATCTGAAGTTAAATTACTATCCATAGTATAAAATCTAAAATTATTTCCCAATTGTGTTTTGCCTTCATAATACTCACTTGCACCTATTGAAGAGTCAAGCTTTGACACAATTTTCTCTGCAGTTCCATCCTTTAATGTTTTAGCCCAAAAATCTCCCCCAACCTGCACAAGCGTATCGTATGGTTTTGCTGAAAACACCTTGTTATTAATTAAACTAACAGTTTTTTCCAATATTTTTTCTGCTTGATCTAAGCTTAAGTCTGGTAACTCTCTCTTTTGTAAATCTTTACCTTGCTTTAAAGGGTAATAGGAAAAAACGTGTCGACCTGTTGGCAAATAAAACGTATTATTTGAAATTTTTATATCTTCATTATTAAACTGATCTGAACATTTTGTTTGAAAATAATTTTTTAATTGAATTATCCCTAGTTTGACACCTCTTGTCTGATTTATCGTTTTTTCAATAAAGACATTATTATCAATAGTGATATTTTTTAAAGGTCTACTAGATAATTTTTGGTTTAAAATGATTCTATGAGCATAGTACTCATCATGTGATATAAATTGGTTACCCGATATAGTTAAATTCTCTAAGTCACCAACCATCATCAAAGTCTCACCATCTTTAACGATATTATTCTTAAATACCACGTCATGTGTTGCAAGTCTCTGCTCACCCCAACCATTTGGTCCAAGATGAACTATTTTAGAGTTATACCTCTTTCCATTGGAAAAGACCCCCCCACCATCAGCTGTTCTAGGGTCAACCCAACCAATAAATTTATTATTCTCGAACCAAACAAATCTATTAGGGTTTGAATGCTTGCCACCATATAGTCTATATGCTGGTCGCCCAAAAGCAGGTCTTGTAAATTCATTATCTAAAAACAAACCAGAATCTATACTTGAATAAAACAAATGACTTGCAGAATAATCTAATTTAGTTCGAATCATAGCAATATCTTTATAACTATGCGCAGCATATAACATAACTACAGATGAATCATAAAACTTAGAATCAACAAGAAAAAGGCCTTTTGCATCGATTGTCGAAGCTATTATCCCTTCTTTCATATTCTCAACATTCACTCGGTTAAAAATAATATTTTGAGGGTCTGAAGATGAAAAAAGTAATGTGGCTCTATTATAAAAAGGCGTGTTCTCTGTTTCTAAGTCGAATTTCAAATCAGAAAAAGCTATATCCATCACACCAACACCGATAATACCTAGTAGTGAAGATGAAACCTTACCCACATTTTTAATAACCGGCTTTTCACCACTCCCAAATGTTGAAAAATGAATTCCATTAATTTTAGACCAATGATTAAAGCGTAATAGAGGCGACACCTCTAACCTCTCATAATAATCACCTAACTTATCTTTATAAGCCTTAATCGTACTGTATCCAGTCTCAACATCAAACTGCTGACCTCGCTTAAATAATACTTGATCACCCGGCTTTAGTACAGATTGTCGTTTAGCAACTAATGAAGTACATATATCCGCATCAACAGGGGGTAATAAATTACCATTCGAGTCCTTCATCACTTCTGATTTTAAATAAGGGCTATTTTTAAAAATTTTATAATGCAAAGGAATCTTTGCTAACTTGTATTCATAATGCCCTAAATTGAATTCATAGGGGGCAACCCGAACAGTATCTTTAGTTTTACAAATCCCGTCTGCCTTATACTTTCCATTAGGATAGTCTGAGACATTAAATGGGTTAATTTCTCCAAAAGCCTTTGTTGCTGTTTTCCACGGGCCGGAACACGAACCTATTTTACTATTGGAAGGACTACAATTTTTACTTGGCACCCTCGACAACCCATCATACCTATCATCACCTAATTCACTATCAACATAATAATCTTTATTATTATCCCAAACAGTGATTTCTTTAATAGTCGTATCTGTATTCCCGGCCTCATCTGTAATTGTTAATGAAGCTGTATATTTCCCTGGCTCTTCAAAAACATAGGCAGCATTAAAAGATGTAAATTTAGCTAAAACGGGCGAACTTCCCCCGTCCTTAATTGGACCACTAATTTTCCATTCATATTTTGAAATACCCGTCTTAGGCGTAGATTCCCATCCTCGAAAAAAAACACCAAAAGGAGCATAACCTTTATCCAAAGCTATTTGCTCACTATTAGCATTACAACTAGCTTGATCAAAATTTACTTTTCCTTCGTAGTAGTGAAAAAATTTAGTACACTTTTTATCTTTAAATCTATCATTTTCTACTACAGATATTTTTGCTACTAACTCTGATGTAGTATCGACTTGAACCTGGCCAAAACACATTCTTTCAGTTATAGCATTTGCACTTGTTACAAGCAACATACTTGCCATACCCAATATTATTTGAAACTTCATTCTTTTACCACCATTACAAAGATTATTATCAACCAACTTAAAAAAGCATTATAGTTCAGAAAACAAAAATAACTGTTAACTCACCTAAAACTTTTGAAACTTAATCTAATTTTTTAGACATAGACCTATAAAATATACTCTAATTTTTTTAAAATCATCACCCTTAATAATGATTGAATTAGACATATCTATTAAAATTCAATACAATAGCATTAAAAATTAGTAATTGTCTTATTCCTCAGAATTTTATTTTCACGGCTCTTGAATCAATATTGCTCCCAATTTAATAAAAAATTCTAAATTAACAATCACTTAAAAATTATTCAAATCAAAATAATATTTAATATAGCTTACAGACACTACTTTAATACCCTATTGCTAAAACTTTGCGAAAGGTATTAAAAATAAGTAGGATACAACCCTTTTGAAGATTTGCTTAATTTAATAATTAGCTCATATATGTATTGAGTTTGATCCTAAAACTCATTTGATAATTCACTAGTAAAGTAAAAATAAATGTCTAAAAAACCGTTTATTAAACCAGAAAGTCTAGCTATAATTGCATGCCCTATTACGAAGAGCGGCCTTAAGGTTGAAGCAGATGGAACGTTGCGTTCTGAAAATGGAATAAATTCTTATCCAGTAAAAAATGATATTTCTAATTTTTTATCATCGAAGTCTTGGAAATCTCCTGATGCATCCCACATAACAAACCTTATTAAAATAGCACGTGCAGATGGTTATCAAAAAGCTATTGAGACTATGAAAGATGCCCATTATGTAACAGACTCATCCAGGGCTGCTTATCTAGATCTTCTACCACTTAATAAAGATTCTCAGGTTCTTGAAATTGGTGCAAGTATTGGACAACATACCAAATTAATCGGCGCAAAAACCAAACACGTTGAAGCTCTAGAAATAATCCCCGAGCAAGCTTTATTTAATAAAATATGTTGCGATCAAGAAGGGTTATCAAATGTAAATGTAAGTATTGGTGGAGAAAATAGTCAGTTACCCTATAAAGACGAAGTTTTTGATATTGTCATTATGAATTATGTCTTAGAGTGGTCAGCAGGACGATCAAGTTTACCCCCCCGTGATGCTCATGAATTACTCATCGCTGAGTGTAGACGCGTACTAAAACCAGGTGGCGTTTTTTTCCTTTCTACTAAAAACCGCTTTAATCTCCGCCTATTAAAAGGTGGTGTGGATGAACATGTAGAATTTAGATTTGGGAACGCACTGCCCCGCTGGTTAATAAAAATTTTATCAAAACGTTATCCATCATCTGAGATTCTTGGATACCTTCATTCATTTGGAGCACTACAAGGGATATTTAAAGCAGTAGGATTTAAAGTTATCCAGCCTTTACTAGTCCTTCCAGATGCGAGATACCCTCGTGTTTATTCTACTTTTTCAGATGAAGACATTGCTAAATTAAGATCAGACAAATCCTTATTATCTTTCAGCCGTTTAGTCAGAATTTTACTCAAATATGTTCCTAACAAGGCAATAAAGTGGGTTGCACCCTCATTAGTTTTTATTGCTGAAAAATAGTCATCAACATTCCTCTGGTGGAAACTTATGCAATTACAAAATAAAGAATACATTCGCGACTTAGTTGACCACGTAAATAATTTGACCAATAAAAAATACAATTTTCAAAGATTAAAACCGATTGGTGACCCAAGTTTTAAAAATGAGACCTTAGATAGTCCATACAAGTATTATTTGCCTGGAGACAAACCAGAAAATGACGCTGTATTAATGGTATCAAGGGAAGCATTCCCTGACTTTATTGAACAAGCAGTCAATAACTCACGCAAAGCGCATGACCTTCTATCTGACCAACTTTCATCAGTAGTACTTGAACCCGCTAGTGATGGCCGCTACAGAAACTTAAGCTATGCCATTTGGCCTGAACACCGACCAATAAGTGATTCTCGTCTCATTCGAAAACTTCAAAAAAAATGGCTAGACCCTAAAGTTTTTACTTGGTTAAATGGGATAGCAAAAGATTCTATGAATCAGAATATTGATGAGAAATCTGTTGACCAATTTGTATCACCCCCCCTTGAATGTATCGCTACTAATCCTCATCTTTCAGATAATATACATTCATATGCTACAAAAGCATTACGAAATCTCAATACAAAAAAGTGGACTCCAATAACCGTTCTACAACACTCTGATTTCTGGTTAGGAAATATTCTTTTTTTAAAAAAAAACAATCGCTCTTCTGCTAATACCTTTGGTTTTTGTGTCATCGATTGGGGAGGCGCTCAAACCCAGTATGGAGCTCCTGTTTTTGACTTAGTTCGTTATTGTATGTCAACAAATATATCAATTTCGAGAGCTAGAGAAGAGTTTCTTAGATACGCAAAAACTATTCAAATTGAACCAAGAGAACTAATTTATCATTTGATATGCGCCCTTGGTCAAATTGGAATGAATCTAGAACAGTTTCCTGAAAACCGTTATCTGAAAATGTGTGAAGGTAATGTCTCTTTCATGCAAGCTTTAGAGCTAGAAGTATGACGACCCAAGTAAAGTTAACAATTTTATTTGGGTACTAACGAAATGTTTCTACATTTGTTGTAGAAGTGGAATAGGTTCTGTAAATTTTAAAATAGACCGAAAACATGTACTGCCGATCAATTTATTTTTGACTCAAAAAATTTTCTCTCCTGCTTCTGAATCGAGTTATATATAAACCTAAATAAGCTTTGAACAACTAGACTAAAACAAAATAATTAAAAAACAACGCCAAAAAACTAACAGTAAGCAGTTTTTACTATAAAAAAAGTGCTGAAAGAATAACCCTATACGCAAACTGTGTAACTATTTTAGAAGCACAATCTATCAGAAAAAATAGACCAATAGAAACCTGAATCCGCAACCTCGTGAAATATAATGTAAGGAAACAACCTTAGTTCCAGTGTTCATCTCATAATTGTTAAATTTACAACACCTTCAGTAGAACTGAAGCATTACCAAGGAAAACAAGAGTCTGCTTTCTTTAAATTCAACTCTGTCCAAATTTAATTTTGCCTTATTATCCCTATAGATAAAATATAAGACGAGTATATATCAATAAGGTTGACCAAAAATGATGACACTCTAACCAGAAAAAACTAATACTAATCGCCTCAAAGGTATTCGTAGTATAAAATATGAACTACTAAAAGCTAATCAAATTTAAGCACAAGAATTTACGAGAAATATTTATGTATACTAAAGTAGGTCTTAGTCAAACACCTCATTTATTATCAAATTTATTTAAGAATAACTATAAAAAAGTTTAATTCTTTTTTTAATCAAATAAACTTATAATTTTTATTAAGACCTATTATGCCTCAACATATAAAAGCATATATTGTATTGTTATTTTTAGGATCCATAGCATTTTATATTATCAAAAAGTTTTACAATAAGGTTAATAATGCAAGTAATTCAATTCCAATTGATAAGCTATTCATAATCTGGATAATTATTACCTCGGCTCTTTTTCTAAGTCACAATATTTGGATTTTTTTTATTATCGTTGCCATTGTTTGCAACAATATTCCCAAACAAGTCCCCATCCGCGTAGCCTGGTATTTTTTTCTCATTTTAATTGCTCCAAGAGCGGAAACCAGTATTATAGGCTTTGGAGGTATTGAGTCATTATTAAATATAAGCTATGCAAGTGTCTTATCATTATTTCTTCTTTATCCCTGTTTAAAATATATAAAAGAAGACCGCACTAGAACTTTATTTCCTTCCCTTTTTATAGACAAAATTCTTATTTTATACTTTCTTTACTTTGCAGTTCATTCATACCGCGAGTTTGAGTCTGTAACCCTAGTAATAAAAGAATCTATAAATTTATTATTAATTGTTATTTTACCCTACTATACTTTAACTCGAGGATTAAAAACTCATACGGATCATAGAAGGTTATTCTCTACTATTTTAGTTGCAGGGATGATAATTTCAATGGTGAATATTTTTGAGTTCATTAAACATTGGCTTCTATACACAGACCTGTATAACCTATTAGCTGTAAATAAATATGGAAATACATATTTTGCTCGCGCAGGGCATGTTCGGGCAAGGGGAGTTTTCAATAACCCGATTACATGTGGTTATATCCTTATCTATGTATTTTGTGCATGGAGTGTTATTAACACTACATATCAACTAAATTATAAAAAAATTCATTCTGCTTCATTACTCTTAATTCTTGCAGGTATCTATTCAACTAGTTCTAGAGGGCCATGGCTAGGCACTCTAATATTCCATTTAGTAACCATTACAATATTAAACAAAAGCATTTTTAAAGCCTACAAAAATCTTTTTTTTATTTCTATCGTAATGACTATAGTACTTTTTATAAGCGGACAGCTAAGTAGGGTCATCGCATTGTTACCTTTTATAGGAGAAGCTGGAGTAGACACATATCGCACTAAGTTAATAGAAAATAGCCTAATAGTAATTGAAAGAAATCCATTATTCGGATTAAGCGATAGAGAATATTTAGCAACATCTGAAATGAGAGAAATGATTCAAGGAGAAGGAATCATTGATATAGTAAACACCTATATAGCGATTCTTTTATCTGATGGAATTGCTGGTTTAGCACTGTACCTCTTATTGCTGCTACTACCTCTAATTAAAGTTTATCGCTTACTAAAAAAATATACTTTTGATTTTCAGTATATAGTGATAGGAAGGTCACTCATTGCAATGGTTATTGCTCATTTATTCGTAATCGGTACGGTTTCATCAATTGGTAATATATATAACTTTACTTGGTTATTAATTGGATTAATAACTTCTTTTTCAATCGTCTTAAAAAGGAATATTCCTAAGAGACCCTTACCTTAACAACTAAATTTTAAAATGACTGGGTTTAAAAAAAGGGTAGTTAGCGCTACATTTTGGTCAGTTTCTGGACAAGTACTACAACAATCTTTACGATTAATAAGCAACCTTTTTCTGACCAGGTTACTAGTCCCAGAAATGTTTGGAGTGATGGCAGTTACGACCGTTATCATCATTGGCCTAACTCAACTATCAGATGTTGGAATAACTCAAAAAATAATTCAAAGCAAACATGGAGATAATATTTCATTTCTAAATATGGCATGGACACTACAAATACTGCAAGGTTTTTTTATCAGTCTAATAATTTTATTTGTTAGTGGTTGTCTTTATTATTCACAGAAAATGGGTTTTTTGAATATTAGTTCAACCTATGCAGACCCCAGACTGCCTGGCATTCTTTCGTTAAGTGCATTAGTTCCAGTTATTACTGGTTTCAAATCTATTCATTTAGTTAGCTTAAGTAGAAACCTAAAATTAAAACCATTAATAGGACTACAAGTTTTCTCTCAGATTATTGGTTTGTGTGCCATGATATTTCTTGCATGGTATTATCAGAACATCTGGTCTCTTGTATTTGGAGGCATTGTCTCTTCAAGTGCTCTTACTGTTCTTTCGCATCGCTCATCATTTGGCCCAAGATGTAAATTTTACTGGGATAGCAAGATAGCAAAAGATTTTTTTAGTTTTGGGAAATGGATCATTATCGGATCGACTCTAGGTTTTTTTGTTAACCAAGGCGACAGGATTATCTTAGGTGCTTTGATTACCCCTGAGAAATTAGGCATTTATGTCGTTGCATATTTTCTAGCAAATGCCCTAAAAGAATTATTACATAGACTAATGGCATCAGTGTTTTATCCAGCAATAAGTGAAACAGTCCGTAATAATCCAAAGAATATTAGTACTGTTTACTATAAACTTCGAAATAGAGTAGATTTTTTAGTTGCTATTGCTGCCGCGCTACTATGTATCAATGGGCACAATATTATTGAGTTTTTATATGATGGCCGATATATTGATGCTGGCTGGATAATTGAAATTCTTTCTATATCGTTGCTCTTCACCGGGTATGCAATGGCATTGCAATGCTTCATGGCTCTAGGAAATACTAAAATACATGCTCTATTATCTTTAATAAGAACAATATCAACATTTGTATTTATACCTTTAGCTTATAGTTTTTTTGGTTTTAAAGCAGCCATCTGGACAATAGCGATTATGCCCATGACTGAATTTCCTGTCTACTTTTATAATATGTACAAATTTAAGATTCTTAAAATATTTGATGAACTTAGATTATATTTAATTTTTATTATTTCTTATGGTTTTTTTTATCTTATAAATATGTTGTTTTTTCAAGAGTTAAATACAACATCATGGAATAAGATATATAGTTTTTTTATATCAAATTATAATTATATTACTAGTTTAATATAAGTATCCAAGTAAATTTATTTTGACTGTTTTACACAGAATTTTTTAATTCCACTAACATATTGCTGTGTGTGTCTAAAATAATACAGGAGCAATTGTCGAGACCTAAAATTGGCGCATAGTGCTTAAACAACTATCATTAGTAAAACTATTACCTAAATTAATATTAAAGGACTCTTTATGTCATTTTTTTCTATAACTATAAGGCATTTCTATTAACCTAGAAAATCAGTTGGCCCCCCAAAATTTATGTATGGACCCCATTAAATGCTATCTCTAAAAAAACTGACTAAAAATTCCTCTTCTCATGGCCGAACAGAACTAAAAAGAATTGGATACCTTGACGGCTGGAGAGGGTTAGCAATTCTTATTGTTTTAATAGAGCACTTTTTAACAATTCCTGGTATTCATTTAGGTAGGTTTGGCGTAGATATCTTTTTTGTTTTATCTGGCTTATTAATGAGTAAAATTCTTTTTGTCAAAAGAGTGCCTCTTCCTACATTTTATAAACGAAGACTTAGCCGTGTTTTCCCCGTTTTCTTTATCTACCTTACTACTCTTTGTACAGCAAGTTATTTATTTGAACTTTCTTCTGAACACGAAAACTACTTTTATTCTTTATTTTTTTTAAGAAGTTATTTTCCAACTGCACCAGCAGCTGGGTTTTCTGGAATTCCTATAGGTAATTTATGGTCACTCAATGTCGAAGAACATTGTTATATCATATTAAGCATAATCACTCTTTTTAGTGTATTCAAAGGAAAGGAGTTTATACCATTGATAGGGTTAGGTATTGGTGCAATACTTATAAGGTGCACCTATATCTTATACCCAGATTTTGCGCCTACTGACTATTTTTTACATACCGAAGTCATAGCAAGTCATTTATTTTTATCTGCTGGGTATGCTTTAATCAAAGAAAATTTTGAGCGCTTTGTTTTTTCCTGGCTTCCTATTTTTACTTTCTTTTTAAGCATTTTATGCTACATAAAATCTTTCCCTTGGTTTTCTCATTGGCTATTTTCTCCATTTTTATTAGCTTTTACAGTGAACCACTTAGATCGAATACCTGAAATTTTCAAAACTATTCTATCAAATAAAATACTCCAGTTATTTGGTATTTGCTCATACTCTATTTACTTGTGGCAACAACCTTTTTATTATTACGGGGTAAGATTTGGGGAAATTTTTCCTTACTCAAGTATAGTCATGCTTTTTCTAGGAATAACCGTAGGAATGATTTCATTCTATTTTATAGAAAACCCGATAAGAAAATATTTAAATAACAAATGGTAAGATAAAACAAAAAACATCTTAATTAACATTTTTTAGCTTTTCTACACTTCTATTACAATAAATATAAAAATAAATTATGAATCAACTTTCATTTAAAGACTTTACTGACAAAACATGGGATGTAGTCATTATTGGTTCTGGTATGGGGGGATCAACTGTCGGCTATGCATTAGCAAAAGAAGGTTTTAATGTAATTGTTATTGAAAAGGGAAAAGCAACTTTTTCATCGGATAATCATCAGGAGCATTTAAATGACGAAGATCCTCAAGATAGGCTTGACCATGGTGCTTGGCCAACAAAAATAACTCAAGATAATGAAGGACGCAAGTCCCATTTTTTTAGTTCAATAGGCTGTGGAGCAGGCGGCTCTACATTACTCTATGCAGCAGCTTTGGAACGACTCGAGCCTCGTGATTTTGATAGCCCCAACGGCTGGCCAATTTCTTATCAAACAATTGCTCCTTATTATCAAGAAGCTGAAAAAATATTTAAAGTTAGGGGTACTCCAGATCCGTTAAGCACAGATACTGATCCAGAGTTATTACCTCCTGTTGCAATGAGCGAATGTGACAACCATTTTTTTTCTTCCTTCAAAAAAAATGGTTTAAATCCATACCGCTTACATGTGGGTATTGACTATAAAGATAAATGCGAAGAATGCCTCGGCTATATTTGTAATCAAAAATGCAAAAGTGATGCAAAAACCATTTGTCTTGAACCTGCAATACAAACTGGCAACCTAAAAATACTTGAGCAATGTGAAGTTAAAAGTCTTAGTGCAGATGAAACCAAAGTAAATGAAGTCATTTGTATGAAAGATGGACAAGAAATTAAGATTAGAGCACGTATTTTTGTTGTTGCTGCTGGCGCTTATTTTTCGCCTGTATTATTACAAAATTCAAAAAATAATTTTTGGCCTAATGGTCTTGCTAATAAATCAGATATGGTGGGTCGAAATTTAATGTTTCATATTTCTGATTTTATAGCCGTCTGGCCTAAAGGTAAATTTTCTCGACAAGGTCCAGTTAAATCCATTTCATTAAGGGACTTTTATTTTCATAACAATGAAAGTTTAGGCTCCTTTCAATCAACAGGACTTACTTTTGAGTATGGTAATGTTGTCTACGCTTTAAAAATGAAATTTGATCGTAGTCGCTGGAGCTGGCTAAAACCTATTAGGCCCTTCTTACGGATCCCTGCCTATTTAACATCTTTTTTTCTAGGCCATGCGTCTATCTTTGCAACTATAATGGAAGATTATCCTTATGCAAAAAATAGAATTACTGCTGATACAAAAGAACCTAGTGGTATGCGTTTTGAATACACCGTACATAAAGAGTTACATACAAGAATTAAGCTATTTCGAAATTTATTAAAATCAAAACTATCGCCTCATTTATCTTTCGTGATGAGCGAAGATGTTAGTTTAAATTATGGACACCCTTGCGGAACTTGTAGAATGGGAGACAATCCAAAAACCAGTGTTGTTGATAAAAACTGCAAAGCTTATGATGTTGATAATCTTTATCTGGTTGATGCTTCGGTTATGCCAACAAGTGGAGGTGCCAACCCTAGCTTGACCATCGCAGCAAACGCCCTACGTGTTGCTAATACAATTAGTACCGACTTAAAAAAAATTAGTGAATAGCTTTATTTTCGAAAAGATAAAAGCTTATCTTTAATTTTTTCTTTCATTCCCTTAACAGGAAAAAACTCATCATTGCCAATAAAAATTCGTGGTGAAGAATCATTTTCAGGCAAATTAATTAGATCTATAGCCCAATCAACACACGTCTTTGGATCAATACCTGTAAAATCACTCATTTGCGTATTTAAATGACCAGGTATCCATTCGGCCAATATGATATCTGGAAATTTATCACCAAGATCAGCTGCAATTGCTTTAGTTAATGCCCGCACAGCTCCTTTTGAAGTTGAATATGCCGAACTTTTAGGTATAGGCGCCTTATCAGCAAAACTTCCTACATTTATTATACGCCCATGTTCTTGCTCTATCATAATGGGTAGTACCGTATGACAGCAATTTACTACACCACCGACATTAATCTCAATTGTTTTCATCCATTCTTCAGGGGATTGATCGAGAAAACTAATTTTCGGATAGACAGCAGCATTATTAATAAGAACATCAATTTTTCCAAACTCTTTCTGGATTGATTGTATCGTATTATCAACTTCAACAGGTTGTGATACATCAACTGTCCGCCAATGAAAATTATTATTATCTATTTGTAGTGCCGTTTCCTTTAATGGTTTTTCTCTTCGACCAAAACCTATAACAATGGCTCCCTGTTTTATAAAACCTCTAGCAAGCTCTCTACCAAGTCCCGAACCAGCACCAGTTAAAACCACAGTTTTATTAATTAATTTCATTTCTTCTAATCAGTTTGTTATTCTATTAAGCATTATAGCTTGAGAAAAAGGAGGAGGAATAATAAATTCTAACAAGTTCCTCAATAAAAGAAAGCATATATTTAAAAATACATTTACACCAAAAAAATGGGCAACCAGAGCAATGCCTACTATTTTAGTTTATTAATTCTGTACTTCTATTAAAGCACACACAAAATAAGTTCAGCAATTCAAACTTCAAATAAAGGAGACTGATAAAAAACAAGTTAGTACAACAGCTAGTAGGTTTATCTAACCGTACAGTGAGAATAGGTTTTCGAAAACAAAGCGAACAAGAGCAGGATAACAAACTACGTCAAGCTTGTTCAACTCGGCTATCGGCAATATAGACCGCACATTGTTTTTGCTGATTACTATATCAGTTATCGAAGTTATTTCATGCTCGTTCCTAACTCATTTTTTTTAATTTTTCTATAGCTCTCACATTTATAATAAAGGAAGTATCATTGAAAAATCGAAGTTATTGGGTCGATTATGCTAAAGCAATTGGAATTTTGTTAGTTGTATATGGACATGTCTTAAGAGGTTTATATGATGCTAATATATTATTCTCTAAAGAGTTCTATGAACTATCAGATAGCGTCGTATATAGCTTTCACATGCCATTATTTTTCTTTTTATCTGGCTTATTTTTTTATAACTCTCTTTTGAAATATGGAGGAATAAAGCTAATCAAGAATAAAATTGATACTATCATTTATCCCTATATAATCTGGTCTATTATTCAAGGACTAATCGAGGTTTTCTTATCTAGTTATACAAATGGGGACTCTTCGTATTCAGAAATTTTTTCTTTGATATGGTCACCAAGACAACAATTTTGGTTCCTTTACACTCTTTTTTTTATTTTTATTTTAGCAACTACTTTGTTCTTGATAGTTTCAAAAAAAGCTGCAATCCCTATATTTTTACTATCTATATTCGTCTATCTTTATCCCTCCATAATGCCAAATGTTTTTATAATTAATATTATTTCTTCTAATTTTGTATTCTTTTCCTTCGGAATTGTTTTTTCTCTATATTTCAGAGTAGAAAAGCTATCAAATACAGTTACATTATATTTTTTAGCCGTT
Organism: Methylococcaceae bacterium; assembly: GCA_021647145.1. Lineage (GTDB taxonomy): Bacteria > Pseudomonadota > Gammaproteobacteria > Methylococcales > Methylomonadaceae > QPIN01. Next base: position 30,960 of record JAKIVF010000015.1, read on the forward strand.
CTATTTATAGCCAGTCAATTTTATTTTCATCAGACTTACTTACTTATTCATTCAGACAAAAGGATAGAGTCACTTTTGTTAGCACTTATATCAATTATTTTTATAGTCTCATTATCGACTAAATTATCTCTAAAGCCAAACAAGCTATTCGTTTTTATTGGGGCATCATCAATGGCAATTTTTATTATGCATGTTTTAGCAGGTAGTGGCATAAGAATTATTTTGCAGACTTTGCTAAATATAGACACTTTTGTTTTTCATTTATTTGCAGGATGTTTTTTTGGTGTTTTTGCCCCACTATTTGCTGTTATATTAATAAATAAACTTAAAATACCTTACGTTTTTTCAGCCCCTATTAGCAAAATCATCATGCCTAAATATAAATAGTATTCTGATCAACAACAACCAAACTGTTTTATTGATTTTCATAATAGTATTATTGGTATTTTAATTTGATTTAAAAATTCTATCGTTACTCAACCAGAACCCAGTTTTAACTTGTTCCACCACTTTCTACCCGAAATAACACACAAACTGACAACAAGGTTTCCCAGCAATCTCCCATTTCTTGTCCTTTTATTTGCCTATCTGCTTTTGCGCTTAAAACGAGTGCTTGTTGTAATTTATTTATTTTCATTCTGGACAGTGCTGAATTAATTAACTGCTGGCGTTTGTCCCACAATCGATGTTTTTTAAAAACAAGTTGTTTATTTTCTCCTTGTTTTAAGTCTACTTGTATTTGGATTAATAATCTTGTTTCTCTGGCCAAAGCCCAGACTACTATGGGTGCAGCAACATCTTCTGACTTTAGTCCATTTAGAATTTTAACCGCGCGAGCAACACGTCCTGATAAGACGCAATCAGTTAATTTAAACACATCAAAACGTGCATTATCTGCAACCGCATTTTCTATAATTTGTTTTGAGATTGGCGCGTCGCCATGCAAAATATATAGTTTTTCTATTTCCTGAGAGGCAGCAAGTAAATTTCCTTCAACACGAGCTGCCAGCGCTTTTATTCCATCATGCTCAATCTGCAACCCTCTCTTTTGTGCTTTGCGCTGTAGCCATTGAATTAAATCAGCGCCATCAAGTGGCCAGACTTGAATCACAACACCTGCTTGATCAATAGCCTGAAACCATTTTGTTTTTAAAGAAGATTTTTCTAATTTAGTTGATGTAATAATAAGGATTGTATCTTCAGGCACTCGCTCGCAATAATTAATCAAGGCCTTCGCTCCTTCAGCTCCAGGCTTTCCAGATGGCATTCTTAAATCAATCAATTTTTTATCTGCAAAGATAGAAAATGAATCAGCTTCTACTCCTAATTCATTCCATTCAAAACCCTTTTCAACTGTCAACACCTCTCGTGATGTATATCCTTTGTTTTTTACTGCCAACCGAATAGTATCTGCTGCCTCACCTAGCTGTAGCGGTTCATCACCTGTAATAAAATAAAGTGCAGCCAAATTACTTTTTAATGCACCTGCTAATTGTTCAAGTTTCATGCGCATATTATAATTTACCCTTTTCTATTTATTTTTTTAGGGCAACTCTTGCACGCTGGATAATTGATTGAACGGCTTGCTCATACATTTCAGCTCTGATCGTTTGATCCTCATTATTTTTAGCCAAAATATCCCCCTGATCATTAAAATAATCTCGACGGATGATTATTTCTTGCTTTTCTTTTAGCGGCTTCCCTTCTTTATTCAGCATCATAAAATGCAATGAATAAACTAATTCAGCCTCATTAATTCTACCTGTATTGCTTAATGAAAGAACACGATTATCCATCTGTTCTTTTACTACTTGAATAGTGATACCTGCTAATTTAGAAGTTTCTACAAGTTTTCCATCAATAGACTTTAAGGTTTTCTTGAATGATTTCCGCAATTGACTTGAACTATTCTGTAGATAAATAGCTTTTAAACCCTGAGGTAGATCTATACTTCCACGTAAATGATAGCCACATGCTGACATGAGCAATAAAAAAATTAATAGAAAAGAGGTTTTTAAATGGATCATAATTTTACAGGATAGCAAAGTATAACATTAAAAAAATCAGGGTAGATAAGCGGTATAAATTCCTCCTCATATTCACTATAGTGTAGTGATTAACATAAAGGTGTATATTATAGACTACCTTACTAGCTATCTATATTCAAAAAAATGATTTTTTTATAATCAGAGAGGTTATATAACCCAATAGATTTTTGGTAACTATTAGTTATATATACATATTTTCAAAAATAAGCATTTAATTTTATATTAAAAGGGACTTAATTATCAAGGGGGAAATAATGATGAAAAGTAATATTACAATACTAATAATGACACTATTATCAACATCAGCTCAAGCAAGCTTAATTAAATGGGATATTCAATTTTTTAATGGCTCTGGTGCCCAAGTTGGAGCAGGGAATTTTAGTTATGATCCAGCTACAACAGATACTTATACTCATTATCTTCCAATTTACAACGAAGAGACATATCAAGTTGAAGCAACTCCTTTTGATTTTGATATAAGTACCAGCTTTACAAATCTTAATTGGAATGTTCTTGGTGTTAACTGGTCAGATGCAAGAGGTGTCTGGTGGAATGGCAGTAACAACCATTTCGGGGGCGCAGCTCGTTATGGAATTGTAGAAGAAACCCTAGGTCATTTTATAATAGGTGATTACTATTTTACAGGGCAATCTTTCGAACTTTTTTTTGACCCAGACTCAAGAAATCCAAATGGAATTTCTACTGCCACAGGTAATTGGACACAAAGGGGCGACTTTCCAGGATCTGGAACTTGGAATGCACAAATTTCTACTATACCAATACCTAGTGTTTTTCTATTGTTTGGAAGTGGATTATTTAGTATGGTTTTATTAGGTAGAAAAACTACCCGTACAACTAATTAAACCTGTTTAATATAGAAAAGCAGTTGAGTACGATTTACTGCATAAGCTAATAATTCGTGCTCAACTGATTTATTTAGGTTAAACCACTATATTAATCAATCGTTTCGGAACAACAATAATTTTTTTAATCGCCTTATCTTCTACAAATCGCATAACATTTTCATCAGCTAAGGCCATTTTTTCAATCTCTTCTTTACTAGTAGAAACCGCAACAATAATCTCTCCACGCAATTTACCATTTACTTGAAGCATCATTTTTATCGAGTCTTGCTCTAATGCTGACTCATCTACTTTTGGCCAAGCTTCTATCACAATATCTTTTTCATGCCCTAAATCCTGCCATAGTTGTTTACAAATATGCGGAATAATAGGCGAAAGCATGAGTAGAATAGTTTCTAAAACTTCCTGTTTAATGGCCTGTCCATTTTCGGAATCATCACTGTATTTTGACAGTGTATTAATCAATTCCATATTAGCTGCAATAACAGTATTAAAAGTATAACGCCTTCCATAGTCATCATTTGCTTTCTTTAAAACCAGATGTAACTGACGACGAATAGATTTTTGTACATCTGTTAAATCAGATTTATTCAATGCTGGAATTATTTGAGTATTTTCAACATGTAAAAACACCTGCCGCCATAAACGTTTTAAAAATCTATAAGCCCCTTCAACACCACTGTCAGACCATTCCAACGATTGCTCAGGTGGTGCGGCAAACATCACAAACATTCGCACAGTATCGGCACCATATTGTTTAATCAAGCCTTGCGGATCGACCGTATTGCCTTTTGATTTAGACATTTTAGCGCCATCTTTCAGCACCATGCCTTGAGTCAATAAACGTTTAAAAGGTTCATCACAACTGACTAAACCCTCATCACGCAACAGCTTGGTATAAAAACGAGCATAGAGTAAATGTAAAATGGCATGTTCAATGCCACCAATATAATGATCAACAGGCAGCCAATAATTTGCACTTTCTGACAACATGCTTTCATTACTTTTCCCCGCATAACGCGCAAAATACCAGGATGACTCCATAAAAGTATCAAAAGTATCCGTTTCTCTTTTCGCAGCTTTTCCACATGTTGGACAATCTGTAAAAGGAAACTCAGGATGTGCAGCTAATGGCGACTTTGAGCCATCCAACACCACATCTTTTGGAAGTACCACGGGCAAATCTCTTTCAGGAACAGGAACTGTGCCACAGTCATCACAATAAATAATTGGAACTGGTGCCCCCCAATATCGTTGTCTAGAAACACCCCAGTCACGTAGACGAAAATTGGTTTTTCTTTCTCCTTTTTTATCTCCTTCTAATTTGCTTGAAATAGCATCAAAGGCATCGGCAGAACTTAAGCCATCAAACTCTGCTGAATTTTTAAGCACACCTTTATTTGTAAAAGCTTTTTCGGAAGTAGAATCGTCTTCATCGTTTTCAGAAAAAATAACTTGCTTAATGGCAATATCATATTTTTTTGCAAACTCGTAATCTCTTTGGTCATGTGCTGGAACAGACATAACCGCACCCGTGCCATACCCCATTAATACAAAATTAGCTATCCAGACTGAAACCTCTTCTCCAGAAATAGGATGAATGGCTTTAATACCAGAATCTACTCCTCGCTTTTCCATCGTTTCCATGGCAGCTTCTGAGGTTTCCATTACTTTACATTCCTCAAGAAATGCTTTTATCTGCTCATTTCCTTCTGAGGCTTGAATAGCAATAGAATGTTCTGCTGCCACAGCAAGATAAGTGACTCCCATCAAAGTATCAGGACGAGTGGTATAAATCCTAATCGGGACAGCTCCAGAAACAGAAAAATCCATTTCCACACCTTCTGAACGACCTATCCAGTTTGCCTGCATGGTTCTTACACGCTCAGGCCAGCCTTCGAGTGTTTCTAATGACTCTAGTAACTCTTCCGCATAGGCCGTAATTTTCAAAAACCACTGGGAAATTTCTTTTTTCTCAACTTTAGTATCACACCGCCAACAACAACCATCAATCACCTGTTCATTCGCAAGCACGGTTTGATCATTCGGACACCAATTAACCGGCGAAGTTTTTTTATAAACTAGATTTTTTTCTAATAACTTTAAGAAAAACCATTGCTCCCACCGATAATAATCAGGATCACAAGTTGCAAGTTCTCTGCTCCAGTCATAACCAAACCCTAACTGCTTTAGCTGGTCGCGCATATAATTTATATTGCTATAAGTCCAGTCAGCAGGATGTACCTTATTATGCATTGCTGCATTTTCTGCAGGCAAACCAAATGCATCCCAACCCATCGGCTGCATTACATTTTTACCCAACATTCTTTGATAGCGACTAATAACATCGCCTATCGTATAGTTACGAACATGCCCCATATGTAGCTTTCCACTTGGATAAGGAAACATGGACAAACAATAATACTTTTCTTTTTCTGTATTTTCAGTCACATTGAAAACACCGGTTTCTTCCCATTGTGTTTGTGCTGATTGTTCAATAGCTAAAGGGTTATAATTCTCTTCCATCCTACTCATTGTTTTAAGGGTCAAAAGCGTTAGAATACAGTAGAGAGTACTAAATCTAAAAGGTATTTTTTGATGTTTGTTGGTTTAAGGGGTCTCTATTAACTGAATAACTCAATTATGGTATTAATAAACACCCCAAAGTCTCGTACAATTGATAGAATATTAATAAAATCATAATGAAGTTTAAGGAGATATTATGAGTGACAAAAAATTTATTAATGCTTACGATGATCTCATGAGGCATTTATACGAAATAATGGACGATACATTGCATTCCGTTGCTGATGCTTTAGATCTTGCCAAAGAAAAAACCAGTGAACTCGGTGGCCTCACTCAAGAAGAAATTAATGAAGTTTCTGACTTTTTGATGCGTGACATTGAACACGCAGCACAATCATCACCCACTGTTAGTGATGATGACTCGCTTTCAGAATGGTTTAAATTTGATGTAGACCTCATTGAAAATTTTGCCTTAGAAGCCTTTAGCAGCCTTGCTGACAAAACACAGCTAGAGTTGGCTAAAATCAAAAATCAGGCTAAAAAATATCACCCCTATAAAAGTGGTGATATTGCTGGGCCAGGCACGTTTATTTGCGATAAATGTGGAAAACAAATAGCTTTTAAATCAACTAGTAAAATTCCTCATTGCCCTAAGTGTGATGCGGAATCTTTCTCACGTAGTTGATATTAATACCACAAGTTTTATAATAATCATTAATCAATTGATTTTTAGAGGGAAAAAATATGCGCAGGGTTATTTTTAATCAAAAAGGCGGTGTCGGTAAATCGACCATCACTTGTAATCTAGCAGCAATTAGTGCTGTTGAAGGAAAAAAAAACACTGGTTGTCGATCTTGACGTACAAGGAAACTCAACTCAATACCTTTTAGGTCACAAAATCTCTGAGTCGGAAAAAACTATCGCTAATTTTTTTAAAGACTCCCTTGGCATTAGTCTTTTTGGTGGTGATAAAGGGGGATTAGAGTCTACGATCCATGAAACCCCTTTCCCTAATTTATTTGTTCTCCCAAGTCACCCAGACCTTGAGGCACTACACAGCCGTTTAGAATCTAGGTATAAAATATTCAAACTAAAGGAAGCATTAGACAAACTAGATGGGTTTGATGCTATTTATATAGATACTCCACCCATGCTTAATTTTTATAGTCAGTCAGCATTAATAGCTGCTGATAAGTGCCTAATTCCTTTTGATTGCGATTCCTTTGCTAGAGATGCTTTATATACCTTAATGAACTCTGTTGCAGAAGTAAAAGCCGATCATAATCATAATCTTGAGGTAGAAGGTATTGTTGTTAATCAATACCAAAAACAAGCAAATTTACCACGCGAGTTGGTTGATGGATTGATTGCGGAACAATTACCCGTATTGGAATCTAAAATTTCTCCTTCGGTTAAGGTAAGAGAATCCCACTCAGCATCCCAACCTTTAGTCCATTATGCGCCTAATCATAAATTAACAGATGAATATCGCGCTTTGTATGCTGAAATTCATTAAAGATCTATAAGTTGAGTTGCCTTAGAAGTGGCAACCCAACCTATTTTATATATTGTATCTCCCCCCTATTCAATTTATTTTTCTGACAATAATTAAACCTAAATCCTAGAAAAATAACGAAATTATTAAAAATCAATATGTTATGTTGTTTCTATGCTGTTATTAGTAATAATTTCACAGCATAAATAGCAAAACCCGACTTTATTTATAATGCACACTTGAATAGTGGAATGTGTTTTATTTTTCCACTCCCTCGAACTACGAGTTGATTTGCCGAAAAACTTCTTCAGAGAGACTATATAACTCAGTTTTATCAAGTTGACCCACCAATGCATAGCCCATCTCCCCGTTAATCCAATAAAGAACACTGATGCTTCCCTGGTTTGAGTAGTGAAAAGTCGTTTTGTTATTGTTCCATTCTCCTCTTCTAATATAAAGTGTAATACGTACACCATTTTGTTTCTGATACATAAATTGCGCTGCCATACGATTGGTTGATGGTAATAAGCGTCCGCCAATCAACTCAAAATTGTATTTCGTTAAATCAGGTGCTTTGATATCTGTATGTAGCCGTTTAGATAGCCAACCGACTAAATGTTTTTCTTCTTTGGCAGAGACTTCCACTGGATGGCTTGTTTCCGTGGAATAAACAGTATGGGCAAAAGATGCAGGCTGCACCAGATCTACCTCTTGTCCATCTATAGATTGTGCCAGCATAAGCTGAGCAGGATGGATGCTCCAACCAACAATCCCGCCTATCATAAGCCAAGCTAGTGAGGCCGCAATTTTAAAAAAATTGCGTTGTTTGGATTTTCTATAAGACCTTGTGCGAGCGTATTGTTCTGGTAGTTTTTCGTCTAGAACTGAATCATAGAGCGCCTGAATTGAGCTATTGAGAAACTGGTAATCTTCAATCAAGGCAGCAGTTTCTGGATGAGTTTTAATATAAACTTCAATTTCATGATATCGGTCAGGATCCAGCTGATTATCAACATAAGCTTGTATCTCTGAATCAGTAATTTCAAAAGGGTTTTTCATTTTATCCTCCGCAGATGCGAGGCATTATCTCTGTGGGTCTGCTTGCGTAAATGCTGGCGGGTTCTGGATAGTTTTGACATCACCGTACCAACAGGTATCCCAAGCATATCGGCTACTTGCTTATAAGGCAAACCTTCCAATGTTACCAATAACAAAATTTTCCGCTGCTCAAGTGGGAGTTCAGAAATTGCCTGTTGCAAGTCCCTAAGTTCCAGTTTTGATGTAGATGTATTCGCAGCCATTTTATCAATTGTGTTAGGTAATTCCACAAAATCCGGACCATTGCTGATTCGGCGAACCTGATTAGCGTATACATTATGCATAATAGTAAATAGCCAAGCACGCAGATCGGTTCCTTCGCGAAACTGATGAGAACGAGCCAATGCCCTCTCTAGGCTATCTTGTACCAGATCCTCTGCCATTACGCTGTGACCTTTAACCAGAGCTTGAGCATAGCGACGTAACCGGGGAATATGCGCTACTATATCTTGATTTATATAAGTCACAAACTGTATTTACTATTTTTTCCCGCCACCGATAAAAACGGCTGGCGTGGTAAAAACATAATCTCTATCTGCAACTGGTGTATGGCAAGCGATGCAACCTTGAGCAAAATTTTTATCCTCGCCCCAAGGCTTAAGCTCTTTTCCTCGCCAACGAGCAAAGCCCCAGCCTTTAGTTGAAACATATTTTTTGCTATTTTTTATCATGAATTCAACTTGCAAAAACTCCCCAGGCACAACCGCACCGGGCCAATTTTTATCAACGTGTTGATTCCAGGATGTTTTAGCAAGAATCGCACCATCTGGCCAAGGATTTGTTTGTCCACTACGAGCTGCCTGAATAGCGATAGGGTTACCTAGAATAACACGCAAGGAATCATTATCTGTACGATGAGACAGACTAACAACCTTCCATTTTTCGTACCCAACTGGAAAATCAATATTATTTAGACTAGGTAGTACGGTTTTAACTGAGTCGGCATAACTTGTTCCTATCAAAAAAATAGTAAAGATATAAAAATAAAATAAAAAAGGTTTTTTCATTATGTGTCTCCTCAATAATCGATAAATAAATCGTTCTCTTGTATCCGGTATAAATTACAGGGAAAGGATAATTTTTTGAAAAAACAGCGAATAAAAGACAAAAAGTCCTTGACAATGTTTTTGTGCAAAAAAGGCATTTTCAACAAAGAGTA
>JAKIVF010000158.1 GCA_021647145.1 Methylococcaceae bacterium
CCCGTTACCAAAGTTCTTAAGACAGGAAGTGTTGTTGGACTGTCTAAACATACGGCACTTATTGCTCGAGATGGTTCTGAGTATCAAATCGCAGACAGTGCAGCGCCTATTATTTGCTCGACAGGGAAAATAAATGGGGTGGTGCTGGTTTTCCGTGATGTGACAGTAGAATACACTTTACAGTCAGCTTTAGCTAAAAGTGAAGCAAGATTCAGAAGCCTTGTAGAAAGTAGTTCTGACTGGATTTGGGAAGTCGACTCAAACGGACGATATACCTATGTAAGTCCCCGTTGCTTTCAAATACTCGGATATAAACCTGAAGAGTTAATTGGTAAAACTCCTTTTGACTTAATGTCCGATGCAGAGGTTACAAGAGTTAAGGGAGAGTGTGCTGTTGATATTGTTACTCATCGAGCCTTGTCTAATATGGAAAACATAAATCTTCATAAAAAAGGTTATGAAGTTGTTTTGGAAACAAATAGTGTTCCATATTTTGATTCTAATAATAAACTTATAGGTTATCGGGGAGTCGACCGAGATATTACAAAACGAAAGAAGGAAGAAGAGGAATTACGAATAACCAACCACCGTTATAGAACTTTAATAGATTATGCACCAGAAGCACTCACAATCTTTGACCAAGATAAAATGAGGTTTGTCGATGCAAATCAAAACACGCTTGATCTGTTTTCCATGAGCCGAGAAGACTTTTTGAAATGTAGTCTTGTTGAAATTAGCCCACCCTTTCAATCTGATGGAAGAAAAACAGTTGACGTCGTAGGAGAACGCATCAAAGAAATAGATTGTGGGGGGCAGAGCACCTTCGAATGGCTGCATAGGAATAGTCACGGTAAGGTTTTCCCTTGTGAAATACGCATAGTGAAATTACCTTCAGCAGATGGAAAATTTATCCGTATCAGTATTATAGATATTTCAGAACGAAAACAGAATGAACAAGCTTTAGCTGAAAGTGAAAAACGTTTTAGACAGCTATTTGAAAAAATACCTAATATTGCGGTGCAAGGGTATGATCGGGATCGAAAGGCTATTTTTTGGAATTTAGCCAGTGAAAAACTTTATGGATATAGTAAAGAAGAAGCTTTAGGGATAAAAATTGAAAATTTGATTGTTCCAGAGGAGGCGTCAGATCAGGTTTTACCTGCATTTGATCAATGGATTAAAGAAGATAAGCCTATTCCCACTACTGAACATGAACTACAGCATAAAAACGGCTCTAAAATTCCTGTATTCTCAAATCAGATTATGTTGAATAATGCACAAGGCAAACCTGAGATTTATTGTATTGACATTGATTTAAGTGAAAGAAGAAAGGCCCAGGAAGAAATAGAGCAGCTTGCTTATTTTGATGTTTTAACAGGGTTGCCAAACCGTCGTTTATTTTTAGATCGGTTAAATGAAGAAATTGCTGTTGCGGAGCGCCATTTGGGTTCTGCTGCTGTCTTATATATGGATCTAGATAATTTTAAAACAATTAATGACTCATTGGGTCATGGGGTAGGGGATGACTTATTAATAGAAATTGGCAAGCGAATAAAGGATCAAATACGAGAAGAAGATACTGTTTCGCGTTTTGGAGGTGATGAATTTGTAGTCTTACTTAAAGAAATTGATAGAAATACGGGGGCAGCTGGAAATATGGCTCAGTTGGTTGCAGAAAAAATACAAAAAGCGTTGAGCGAAATTATAAAAATAGGTCAACATGAGTTCTTTATAACATCAAGTATTGGAATCAGTTTGTTTTCAGCAGAAAATTACAATGCTGTTGATCTTCTGGTACAGGCAGATACGGCAATGTATAGAGCGAAAGAAGCTGGTCGAAATTGTATTCGTTTCTTTGAGCCAACAATGCAAATAGCGGCTAACACACTGCTTTTATTAGAAAAAGGTCTGCGCCTAGCATTGTTGCGAGGTGAGTTTTTCTTGCTTTATCAGCCTCAAGTTAACCTGGAAGGTAATATTATTGGCGTAGAAGCCTTGTTACGCTGGAATCACCCAAGTCGTGGCATGATTTTACCAGAAGAATTTATTGCAACTGCTGAGGATAGCCGAATAATTCTGCAGATAGGGGAATGGGTGTTAATGATGGCTTGTCAACAATTAAAAGAATGGGAGCAGTTTTATCAAGATATGGAGTTTCATATCGCAGTTAATGTTAGCCCTCATCAGTTTCGCAAGACTGATTTTGTGAATCAATTAAAACATATAGTCGAACAAACGGGCATAGACCCTAAACGCCTTGGGCTGGAAGTTACAGAGGGAGTTGTCATTGAGGATATAAAGGATACCGTGATGAAAATGCATACACTTAAAGAAATGGGTATCAGGTTCTCAATAGATGATTTTGGCACTGGCTATTCATCATTATCTTCCCTTAAAACCTTACCATTAGACCAACTTAAAATTGACCAATCATTTGTGCGTGATATTTTTTTAGACCCTAATGACGAAACCATTATTGAAACTATTATAATAATGGCACATATCTTAGGTATGGAAGTTATTGCCGAAGGAGTTGAAAATAAGGAACAAGTCCAGTTTTTGACTGAAAAAGGTTGTAAAATTTTTCAAGGATATTATTTTGATAAACCTTTAACAGCAGATAAAATCACAGAAAAAATGGTTTCATACGTTCATTAAAAAAATGAGCCTGACAATTATTCTAGCTATTCTGATTGATTTTTTTATAGGTGAGCCTAAAAAATACCACCCATTAGCAGGCTATGGTTACCTGACTAATCGTGTTGAGACGCTATTCCGTAACCCAGTCCATACTGCTGTACAGCAAAAGATAATGGGGTTAATTGCCATGACTTCCCTATTGACCCCCTTTGTTTGTTTGATATATTTTCTAAATCAATGGGAAACCTTTTCATTATTTTTATCGCCTATTGTTCTATATTTTTGTATCGCAGCCAAAAGTTTAAAACAACATAGCAACCTTGTTATACAGTCACTTGAAGCTGATGATTTAGAGCTGGCAAAAAAAAAGGTTTCAATGATTGTCAGTCGAGAAACCAAAAAAATGACCCTTACGGATATTTATAAAGCCACAATTGAGTCAATCCTCGAAAATGGTGCTGATGCAATTTTTGCGCCTATTTTCTGGTATATCATAGTAGGGCCGTCGGGTGCTATTTTATATAGGTTAAGCAATACACTGGATGCAATGTGGGGCTATAAAAACCAGCGATTTATTCATTTTGGGTGGGCCGCTGCTCGTTTTGATGATATTTTAAACTGGATTCCCGCACGCCTTACCGCGATTAGCTACGCTTTGTTAGGCAGAACAACACTGGCATTTACTTGCTGGAAAAATCAGGCACATTTACTGGATAGCCCTAATGCTGGTCCTGTTATGACGGCTGGAGCAGGTGCACTTGATATTCAACTAGGTGGGCCTGCCTGGTATCATGGACAACAAAAAAATAAGATTTTCTTTGGAACAAAAAAAATAACGGGTATTGATGATATTAATAGAGCCAATTTATTGATAATTCAGAGTCTATTTTTATGGGTTTTTATCCTACTTATGATAGATTTTTTAGGAGGCTCTTTTGCTTGAGCATGGAGGACATTTAATTAATGCAGCTGAAAAATATAAGATACCTGTTGAACAATGGATAGATTTATCGACTGGGATAAACCCAAACGGTTGGCCAATTCCTGAAATTCCACTGGCGTGTTGGCAACGCTTGCCTGAGTCAGCGGACGGTCTAATCAATGCTGCAAAGGATTATTATCAATGCCAATCAATCCTGGCTGTGGCTGGTTCTCAAGCCGCAATTCAAATATTACCCCAGTTACGATCAAAATCAAAAGTAGGTGTATTGTCGCTTGCTTATGCAGAACATGGATATAGCTGGAAAAAAGCAGGCCACGAGATAATTAAGCTGTCGGAAGAAAGCATAGGCGATCAGTTAGACTTATTAGATGTTTTAATTTTAATTAATCCGAATAACCCAACAGCGCAACGGTTTAGTAAGGATCAATTGCTTAATTGGCATAAAAAATTACAGCAGCGTAATGGTTGGCTTATTGTTGATGAAGCCTTTATAGATACCACGCCTGAAGAAAGTCTTTGTAGTTATCCTGCGAGAGATGGCCTAATTATTTTAAGATCTATAGGAAAGTTTTTTGGACTGGCAGGCATACGATGTGGTTTTGTTGTTGGGCAAGAAAAACTTTTAATAAGAATAAACGAAGCTTTAGGTCCTTGGGCTATTAGTCACCCAAGTCGTTATGTTGCAACTGTTGCCCTAATTGATAGGCAGTGGCAACAACGAACGCGGTACGATTTAAAAAAGCAATCTGACAGACTGGTTTTATTATTGACAAAATATGGCTTAAAACCTGATGGGCAAACGGATTTATTTGTATGGGTTAAAATACCAGAAGCAAAAAAAATTCATCAAGTTTTAGCAGAACAAGGAATTTTAACTCGGTTATTTGGCCGGCCTTCAAGCTTACGTTTTGGTTTGCCTCAAAATGAACAGCAATGGTCTCAGTTTGATAAGGAACTGTTCAGCCTGTTTACCACGGATGGCGTGTGAAATTTCGAGTATAGGATACACCTCTATTAATTGATAAAAGGATTATTTGCTTCCTGTTGTCTAAGGTACTTTAACTAAATGAACATATTAATATTATTAACGACTTTAACCAGTAGCCAACTGGCCGATATAAAAATTGTAGCTGATGAGCTTCGTGAACGTAAAAAAATAGAAGCTGAGTACCAATATTACAGTGAAAAATGCCACGAAAACAATATTGTGAAAAGGTTTAGGCCTAGTTATGACCGCTCGCAATCAGCCTGCAAGAAAGCTTGGGAGTTAAAAGAGAGATATGGGTTATATTAGAAAAAAGCTTTGATACCTCAGTCCTTAGTAGAAAAGTTGTCTGGGTTACACCCTTTTCTTTTGTTAGGGAATTCAAGTGACCAGCCCCTCAAAACCTAAGAAACCACTTCAACTAAATTCATATCAATACCTTGGTTCATATTCTTTGAATTTTTTGGCTTGTTCCTTTTTTTCTTCAGGTACTCTATTAACGCCAAATGCTTTCAGTGTCCGATAAACATTGCTTCTATTTGCCTTGGGCATACTCGGCAATACGGTATCAACCAAGTCTCAAGCCCTATTCATGTTAGCGTTCTCACAACCTTTATAACTTCTCTTTGCCATATTAAGATCTGTTTTTGTAAGCCATGCCACAGTTGGGAAAAGGATTTATTGAACAAGCCAATAGCTAGCACTATAAATCCGCGCTCAACTGATTTTTCTAGGGTGAATGCTTTTTTATTGTGAGAAAAAGATAAAAATTTTCTTAACCTGTTTATCGAGAGCAGATAGCTTTTAAAGTTTTTAAATCATTAATTTCGATGTGTTTTCGCCGAACAGTTATCAATCCTTCATTTTGAAGGTGCTTTAACATTCTGCTAACTGTTTCGAGTGTTAAGCCAAGGAGGTTGCCCATTTCTTCACGGGTGAGTGGGAGGTCAAATGATAAGGAAGAAAATCCTCTTTTTTTTAATCGATCAGATAGATTGGTCAAAAATAGAGCTAGTTTTACTTCGGCTGATTGCTTGCTTGTGATTACTTGGTTTTGAGACTCGTTAATTGATTCACCTGAGTGTCTAAAAAGTTCACGAGCAATTCCAGGAACCATTTGGCATAAGCTATCTAATTTTTCAGCAGGTAGCTCACAATAACTCATGACTTCTAAGGCAATGGCAGAGCATCTATGCCTGTTTTGATTTAAACCATCAAATCCCGTCAGTTCTCCAGGTAATAATATATTGAGTATATGTTCGTTTCCTTGGTTGTCGTTAGAAACCAGTTTTGCTGTGCCCGATTTAACGGCGACTATACCTTTAAATCTATCTCCTTGTCGGTAGATGTATTCACCCTGTTGCAAAACTGAATTACTTTTAATTACATCGCTCAAATCTTTGACTTCTTGTTCAGACAAACCACGAGGAAGACAAATTTCATCCAGATTACAATTTTCACAGCTGACCTGAAAATTCTTGAAAAGTCTATCCAACTTTATACCTTAAAAATAGATGAAAAATCATATTTAATTGTGCCAGAGAAAAGTAAATTCTGAAAATTATCTGGCTAATATTCCTTTTATTTATCTA
>JAKIVF010000159.1 GCA_021647145.1 Methylococcaceae bacterium
GCTTTTAAGTTCAGCACTGTAGGTGGTTCTTTTTTTGCTCATTTTTCCGCTCCAGTTTTTTAGAAATAGTAACTAAATTGGAATAAGATGTCTTGGTTTTGTTGCCTGAATTTGTTGGGGTATTATATTCTTTGTCCTATCGGTTTATTAACACAGTCTATTGCCATAAGATTAGAACCTTTTCTATCACTAGATAATCAGCACTGATTTACATTTAATCAATTGTTAGCAGTTAACGATGGTTGATAGTATCTTAAGGAGTCAAGACCAAGGTTTAAACAGGTCTAGCTTTAAGCATTTAATGGCTCAAGGCACATAGCAATGATCTTGCTCTTGTCATTGCAACATAATGCAAAACTTTATTACTAACTATTGTTTTGTCTTCTATCCTTGGAAGATCAATCACGATGATTACTTCATTTTCTAATCCCTTAAAATTCTTTATTTCTGCAAAACTGATATTTTGGATGGGAAAATTACGGATTGAATAATCATCTAGTTCAATAATTTGCTTTCTTAATTTTTCTGGTAAAAAACGTAAACCAGAGTCGTTATAAGCATGTGGCGAAAGTATGGTTATTAATTGAGCCGATACGCCATTTTTAATAATTTCGTTAATCTTGGTATTAAGCTGGGCAGATGGGTTATCTATATCATCTTCATGTAGAAATTCAACTTCAGGGCCATAGCCTGTCCCTATACTTCCCATGTCTAATGACAGTTTATCTTTTATTGTATTAATGATGGGTTGTGTATTACGGCAGTTTGTTGTTAGAGGAATTTTTGCTGGCGAGTAACTATCAAGTAAATCCAATACATCGGCTTGTATTTCAATAAATAACCCTGCTTGATTATTTATATCATGAAAGAAATACCATTCTCCTTGCTCTAGCCCACCTTTTAAATTATTTTCAAACGAGTCAATTGATTCAAAATCAAACAAGTCCTGCCCTTCATCTACAATCAAAATATCGTATTTATCAATACCAGCGCGTTTTCTGTCAATAGAGAGACTATCAATAGTGGATATAGTGACATACTGATTGGTGACCTGACTTTGTAAATAGTATCTGAGCCAGCTAGACTTGCAAACAAACACAACTCTTTTATCTTCATTTGCTAGTCTTCGAGCTAATTCAGCCCCTAAGAACGTTTTACCTGTACCAGCTCCTCCAGAACAAAGTACGCGTTTGTTTGATACAACAATATCAAGGTATTTATATTGATCTTCAGTCAGCTTCACCGCCTGTTCAGTTGATTTATCAATACGGCTTCTTAATGTTTCAACCAGTTCAAAATCAGGACGAAAAAAAGCTTTCAACTGTTTAATTTGTTCAGTAGAAAATTCTTTTCTTTTCTCGTTTTTCTCTTTCCAATATCTAAAAAACTTTGTTAACCAAGACTCTATATTGCGGAATTTATATTCATCACACACTGCCTGAGGTGCCCACTCAGAACCAGAAGTCTTCCAAGTAACATCGGGAAAAACTACGCCATAACCGATAGGAATTGAACACCATGATGGAAAATGCTCTCTGATTTTCTTATCCAGTGCATGTACCGCTCCCTCAGCCTGCCTAAAAGGATCTTGAATTTTAAATTCTTGTTTATTCCTATTTATCGTAAACCAGTTTCCTTCCTTGTAAGAGATACCACCGCCCTTTACCTCAAGAACAAACACGCCATATTTGCACAAAATAACAAAATCAGCCTCCCCAAATCGCTTGGTTTTATGATGCGTTAAATTTAATGAATGAAATGCTATATAAGAGTGATCATTATAAAAAGCTTCTTCTAGCTTTTTAAAAAGACGGTATTCAGCGTTACTCTTTGTTTTATAGGGATGGGACGGGATAATATCCATGGACTAATAAATTATTTAAGCTTGTTATATTCAATGTCAGTCAGTTTTTTAATTGAAATTATCTTAAAATAATCGTTATCAACTATTTTATATTGTGGCTCAAGGTAGCCATTATAAATATTCATTCCTTTTTCATGCTTAAACCCAACTTTAGCTGACATAATTGTTTGAACGCATGACTCAAGACCAAGAGACCTAGTGTTTATCTTTGATAGTTTTTCATCGACAAATTGCCAAACCGTTTTAGGCGGATTGATTTTTTTAAAGGTAATTTTACTGCCCATTTTTTTATGTGCATAACTAGCCATTTGATTAGAAACATACACCTGCAACCCATTATATTCTCTTATAAATTTGGGCACTTTAATAAAACTATCCCTGATTCCAAAAAACATGGCAAAAAATAAATGCTCTCGTTCAGTAAAGTTAGTTTTTGGATTATGAAAGTCAATTAATGAATCTGAATCCTCCCTTGTAAATAGCATTAACAACACTTTTTTTATATCTGATTTGGCACTATCAAACCATTCGGATGCAGTGAGAGAGCTGTATGAAGCATAAGCACATAATTCATCAGCCAGTTCTTGTGATTTCTTTCCTGACTTTTCATCCCAATTTCCATTTCGAAGAAAATTAATAAGTGAGTTTTTAAAATCATCAGATTCTATGCAGGAAGAAACGATACCCTTTAATATTTTGTTTTCAGGTCTGGTTTCACCAATTTCACTATGAAAATAATTATGAATAAATTGGGGAATCGCTTGTTCTTTTAAGGCTTTCGATTCTGGAGTTACCCCTCGCGAGAAGTCATCAAAGAAACTGTGGCTTAATGCTCCATTTTTTGCATGATAAAAAAGTAATGACAACATCCCGCCATAAGCATAAACAATTAAATAATTAGTTTTTATTTCAGGTGCTTCAATTTTATTAATTTGTGTGTATGGGCAAGCTAATAACGTATCAGTGTCGGTAGTTTCAAATAATTTTGACTCTGCTTTTGTTGAGGATAGTTTTATATTATTTAATACAACATTTGACCGGCCCTCGGCATCTTTTTTAAATCCATTAATATCGTCTTTGGTCTTAAAAATTATTTTTGAGAGACACGCCAAAGGCATTGGCAAGGGAATAAGTATTTGATCTATATCTCCGTCTAAACCTGACAAGTCAGAACCAAGATTAACTTCTTTAGTTTCACCATTAATGAGAGTAGTCACCTGACCCGATAGTGTAGACAAATTAAATTCAAGTAAACAAGGGACTAAATGCTCCGCCTCACTCACTGCTTTTTCTAATGAACCTGCTGATATTTGATTGTTAAACAGGGGGAGATAACCATTATAATCTGCCAGAATATCTTGGTAGTATTTGCTAAAACCCTCGGGTGAAGTAAGCAAGCCTTGGGCCAAAATCATTCGCAGATTATTTGTATTGGTTGGAAACAACCAGCATGCTTTTTTCTTTTTAACAGCCATATTTTTATCTACACTTAATTAAAATGGGATAGTTGTATCAACATCATTAGTTTCAGGCTTTGTTTGCGCCTCAAAACCAACGACTGTTTTCATGACTTTTTCATCCGTTGGTAATAATGACAAAACTGACGAGTTGTCTTGAGTACTGACCAAGGATAGTTTTTCAATGGCTCTGGAACTCATGACATATAAACGCTTTTTCATACTGGTTTGATCATTATTGTAAATTTTAAAACCGTCCAAAATAATGTAGACAATATCAAACTCTAGCCCCTTTATTGACTTGTCATTAAGAATCACAATTCCTCCTTGCGAAAAATCAATGCTAACAGACTTTTTTTCTTTACTTGAATAAGTTGAAACAACAGGAGGTGAATTATCTAAAGAGAGTTCTAAATTTCTCATACTATTGACATAACTGTCTCTCATAACCTCGTTGGCAACGACGACACCTATCAACTTTCTATCATCCTTGTCTGCTTCTCTAAGAATCATTGTTGCAATATTCTTGTCTGTTAAGCGTGTATAAAGAGAAGGGGTTTCTAGTGATGCTCTATTTGGTAAATCAGGAGGCGGGCTACCCTTATCTGTATAAAAATGGCTTGCAAAAAAGGCGATTGGGTGTGAGTTCCTATAATTAATTTTCAATTCAATAACATCTTTGGGTGCTAAACCCAGATTATCAGTGAGTTCCTGGCGATTTGAATTATCATCCGTAATTTGTTGATTCTGATCTGCAACAATAAAAAAATTTATATAGCCAGCGTATTGCAAAGCTTGATAGTATTTGGGGGGCATGTCCTGCCCTTCATCAATGATCAAATGCTGGGTTCTTTCTTCACACCCTAGTTCGTCAATTTTTTTAATTAAAGTATTGTAGTCAGGCTTATACTTTTCGAGTTCAGGCATATATTCTTTAAAGAAGTGCCAATGCATTTTATAGATAAATTTTGGGAGTGTTGTACCTCGGAGTCTAGTGTCCACCAACATACAGGTAGATTTCTCCAAAACGTGGTTATAAACAAGAAAAACATAATCATTATTATCCTGGTATTTTAAGGCTCTTAACAATGCGACTACTGACTTACCCGTCCCAGGTCCACCTACTATTAGATGCTGGCCATCCTCAGGCAGAGCAAGTACTCTATCTTGATCTTTATTAAGGTCTTCTTCACCAGGTAAGCGAAATTTTCGTTTTCCCACAATTATTCCTTTTTAAAATTTTCTTTATGTTGCAATGTAAAGTCTAAAAATGGTGGAATCCCTTTTTCTGCATCGCCTTTAATAAAAACCCTATCGAGAAAAACATTACCATACTCACAAGCGGGTTCAGGTATAAGTGAACAGGCATGACAAGCCGCTCTGTTTAACCATCCAGGACCCTGCCCTTCATGTTCAGTACACACAGGGTCTAAGGAGCACCATCGCGCTTTTTTAAAGACATTGTCTAAAATTGTTAAAAGCGTTGTAGGCTCCGCGCTATTAATAATCCCACCCAATGATCCAACAATATCGGGGACTGCGGTATAAACTAAAATGCCCGCCATTTCTTTGGATTTAGAACAATATATCCTTTCTTTGAGGGATGCAGCAGGATAGCCTGCAGAAGCTTCTAACTCTCTTATCAACAAATGGGATAGCGTGTGTAGCAATATAAACCGTGGCGTTACCTCAATATCCTGAAAAAAGTTGATCTGTGCCTTCTCATAAAGTTGCTTGATTTTGTCAGCTCGTTTGATAACGTCAGTTTTGTTCTCCCACTCTTCCAGTATTGCCTTATCCAGTGTAAAAAAAATACCTTCCCCAAAAAGCTCAATAGCCGGTAGCCAGTTACTTTCTCCTGTAATATCGGGTGGGACCAGGTTTTCTTTAGCCTCAGAAGATAGTCGGTAAAAGCCCTTAAAAACCTGTATTTCCCTTAGCCTTCTCGCTGAGACTACTCGATCAACTATGCTGATAATGCTACCAAGGTCTTCTGGTAATTCAGATAATGTTAGGTTATTCCATCTATTTGTAAGGTGCTCTGTAACAAAATCTTCATCTTCCTTTTGATCCTCTAAAGGCTCTAGGAAAGCCTTGTATTCATCCTCATAAAGATCATTTACTGAAAAGTCATCAAGCCAAGGGTAACCTTTTTTTATTTCTTTGAGTGCTTGCTCAATTTCAGAGGCCGATGCCTTTAGTTGTCGAGCGACTTCCTTTATTTTTACTTTACGGCGAAAAGGAATTCTAATGCTATCTATTTCTCGACAAAGCTTGGAGTTTCTAAAAAGTTTATCAACTAATGTTGCTTGGCTAATTCTTGATTCTGGTGGAATAACCAGGGCATTGACCCTTTCTGGGATATAAACACCTGGATTATTGACTTCCAGAATTTCAATTTTATCAGCCTCTTCTAATTCGGGTGACCCTTCAAAAATCCAAGGTTGATGTTGGTTAATCTGATTTAAGGTTTTTAATTTTTCAAAAGGATGTTTACTGCCACACTTGTGACAGAGGATAACCCGCCTACCATTTTGGTTGGTTGTTACTTTAAGATATTCGGAATCATAGTCAGGTCTACATTCACCCAGTGAATCAAGATGGCAAATAAAATGCCAAGGAACTTCAGCTAGATACCCTTTATTACTCACAGCACACCAAGTTACTTGCTCTAAAATGCCATTACAATTATTAGAGACGCAAGTTATCTTTTCATCTAACGCAACCTCTTGCTTCTTCCAAG
>JAKIVF010000160.1 GCA_021647145.1 Methylococcaceae bacterium
CCTTTCTCAGCTTATGAATCCTATCTTTCCCTGAAGAAAGAACTATTTAATGTACTTTCTAATATTGGAATAACTTACAATGTTGAGTTTTCTTGAAAGGTTAAATTAATTTTACGTGGGTACTTAGCTAATAGTAGGGATGAAAATACTTATTGATTCTCATGCGTTACTATGGCTGATTACTGATAATAAAAAACTCTCAAAAAATAGCAAAATTTATTTTACTGATCCAAAAAATGAACTTTACTTTAGCATGGCTAGTTTTTGGGAAATTTGTATTAAAATCAGTCTCGGAAAATTATCCTTATCTACAAACTGGGAACAGACTATCAAAGAGGAGTTGAGTTTTAATTCAGTTCAATTATTACCTATTTCTACAGAGCATTGCATACAAGTAACAAAACTCCCTTTTCATCATCGAGACCCATTTGATCGACTTATTATTGCACAAGCAATAGTTAATGAATTACATATAATGAGTATTGATACTCAATTTGAGCATTATCCAATTTCATTAATTTGGTAATTCCTCCCTTCCCCAGCTATTAAAGTAAGAATCAGTTCGTCAAGTCACCTATTATCCTAGAAAAATCCAATCTCTACGTCGCTTACACTCACAAAAACTCTGTACCTATACTTTATTTCTATACATTACTAACAAGTAACTTTCCTTCCGCATATACAGAAAAATTAATTTCAAGTTATTTTCCTTCTTTTACAACAAGATAAAAATTTGCTGCTATTCTTTAATCATTACTAACCATTCCATATCTTTCTACTTTGACAGAACTATCACAGTATTTATCAGCTGACTTTTAATAATGTAATTGCTGTAGGTCACTCCAAAAGTTTCTATGGTTCCCCCCTCCCCCTTTCGGCAAGAGACATAATTAAAAATAATTTTCAATTTAGCAATAATAACGCTGGGTTGCCAAAGAAACAGAATTTACAGTTTTTATCACTCCCTTGGAAAGGAGATAAAACAGGAAAATATTTTGAATAATACTTCAAACAAGTTAATAAACAACATGAAAAAAATCACTACCCAATTCAGTTCTTTTTTTGAGGCTTTAATTGTCATATCAGCCTTACTCATAGTGATGTATGCAGAAGGGCAAAATATTTTAATTTTAAAATGGTTTCCACTTACTCTGCTTTGGGGTATCACTTTATGGTATTTAAGAACCTCTTATATTTACAATTCAATACTCAAAGACAATCTATTTATTAGCCTTTTGGCTTTTGTAGCTTGGGCAGTAATTTCAAGTTTATTTTTATCATCCGCAAAATCAATTAGCATCCTGATGCTAATACCTTTTATTGGCGGTTTATTAAGCTATCTAATTGGATATGCAGGTAGTGATAAAAAAGATCGTTATGTAGACTGGTTATTAATGGGTGTAGGCATAATATTGGCATTCATTACTTGCTATCAAAAATTTGCTTTAGGTGAAAATAGACCAACAGGGCTTCTTAGTAACTGGAATTCTCACGCGGCTGTTCTAACTATTATTATTCTACCCTGGGTTTTACGTTATGCATTAAAACCTACTGTCACCCCTTTTCAACTCAGTTACACAAGTATTCTTAGTTTCTTTTTTGCATTTGCAATAAGTTTAACACTTAGCCGAGGCGTTTTACTCATTAGCGGAGTAGGTTTTATTTGCCTATTCTGGATAGCCTGGCGAAAACAGCTATTTTATAAACACAGCCTTATTCTTTTAACAGCATTTATTGCTGGATACTTAATAATGGGGCTGTTTAGTACAGAAACTATCATCTCGCGCATTCAAGATACTTCACAAGCTGAATCATTGGTTTCATTAGGTTCTGGACGCCATTTACTTTGGCTTCCTGCTTGGGAAATGTATCTGGACCGTCCTTTTATTGGTTGGGGACTTGGGACTTTTCGCTTTCTTTATTTGCAATATAAGCCCGTTCTATCTGGAGAATCAGGCGAGTATGCTCATAATGACTATTTACAATTTCTTCTTGAACTAGGCCCTATAGGCCTCATTCTATTTCTAGGATTTGTATTTTTGTTAATCAAGCGTTTTTTTAATTTTATGGCAACTCAATGGCCTAAACCATCGACACATAAAATCGAAGCGTTGGCATTATTAACACCATGCATAGGGCTTTTAATGCATACTTTTTTTACTTTTCATTTGTACCATTTTACCTTGCAAATAATTTTTGGCTATTATTTAGGGCGGTCATCTAGATATTTACAAAGTGACCAGAATATCGTCCACAAAAAATTCAAACAGGGAGATGATCATAAATATCGCCTGTTTTATCGTGGGTTCGCTTCACTCGTTGCCTTTCTTATCATTTGCTTTGGTTTATCTTTAAACTTCCTAAATAATGCTGAACTTGAGACAAACAAAGAAAAGAAAATGGATTATCTTTGGAAAGCAGGGTTATTTTTCCCCAGTTTAGAACGCTATGACTCCTATAGTTCTTTCATGTTATCCAAACATTTACAAAAACTAGAATCAATCCCTGGTTCATCACAACAACGCGACCAAATGGCAGCACTTGCTTTAGCAGAAGTGGATACAGCCATAGATAAAATGCCATATAACGTAAGAAATTATATAACTAAAGCCAGTATCCTAAAAACCCTACATAAAGACATTGCTACAGTGAGTGAGCAATATGAAATTGCTTTAAAAAAACACCCTATCGTATTGAGCATTCGTTCTCAATATGCCCACTATTTAGTTTCCCATCAACAGTATAAAAAGGCGCTTTCAGTTTTATGGGCTGCCTGGGGTCGTTTAAACGTAGAACGCTATCAGGTTGGAATTAGTTTTTTAACCTATCATTTAAAGATCAATAACCAATATGGTGATAAAAATGACAGTCTGTTGATTGAACGAGAAATACAGAGTTTAACTAAATTAGACGGAATAAAAAAAGGGGGGACTTTTGTATTTAAGACAACTGGAAATAAATAACCCACCCATTATTAAATTTGAGGGTTGATAAGTAGTCAGATAATCTTTTGATTATCTGGATTAAAAGAAGTATTCTTTCTGGTTCTAATTCTACTTTTTGTAGACGTGAACTTTCCAGCTTGTCCAGTGTGGTTCACGAATGATTGCTGCCAATGAGTCTACTTGGTCAAAACCTGATGAATTGCCGGAGCCCAAGTTTCCTGCTGGAACGGTTTAGGATCATTATCATTTACACCATCCCCCTGAGCCATCTCGCCAGACTGAAATAACTTTACCCCTGGATAATCCAAACCACAGTAAAAGGATAAACTAATCGACCAAATAAACCTGTAACTGGATATTATTGGCTGGAGCAGATCGATTCTGCGTCACACCTATTATGCCTATCGTTTGTTTTGGAGCCCCTTCAGCAGCAGATCCAACGCCTCCCAACTCAACATATACACCTATAATATCCATCAGTTGCTGACCATAAAGCCTCGAACTGAATTTTCCAGTATCAATCGCAGCAAATACATGACCAAAGGTATTTTGAGAAGGAGCCCATTGGGTATACCTAAAAGTTCAACAAACCATTCTTTTTTGGCTTCGGCAAACTCTTCAATAACCGCCCAAATTTTTGCTCCACAATTAACTGCACGCAGCATAATAAAAACTATCTTGAAGTAGATGTTTCTTTTGCCTGTCAACTCGTGGATCTTTAACGCTTAAAAAGTGCTGTAAAATAAATGCTATAGGTTTTGCTGTCATTTTAAATCAAAATGTTAGACCGAATACCTCATCTAATTTATATTATCGAACCTTTTTAAGTCCATTTGCCCTGGGTGACAACGTATAGTTATTGCTTTTTTTTGTTTTTGGCATATAAAAAAACTTGCCAAACTATAAAAAATCACTATAATTGTTATTCTTTGTTGGGTCGCTAGCTCAGTTGGTAGAGCACCGCACTTTTAATGCGATGGTCGACGGTTCGAATCCGTCGCGACCCACCATATAAACAACTGATTAACCAGCCTATAAGCTGGTTTTTTTATGCCTGAAATAAAAAAAGATGCATAAGAACGTCAACAAAACATCAACGCGGCTAGTTTTTTCTCTAAAACCTTCGTCATGGAATCAGACGCAATATGAGTATGTTTCATGATCATATTATGAAGAATGGCCTTAAACGTCATTATTTTACCCCTCCCCCATTAATCACATAAAATAGCTTGCAAAGGGTTGTGACGTAATACGTGTGTTCTTTATCCCTTTTAGGCTAAAAAAACGTAAAATATCATAAAACTTCGTTACAATTGCAAGTCCTTTTTTATTAAATTGCTATGTTTTTAAAGTCCCCCTCTTTCTTCATTGCTGGTAACATATTCTGTAAAATACGAAGAAACACGTCTTGGTTGACTTTAAAATGCTGGTTTGCGTATGTTTCCTTGCAAGTTTATCTTTAAAGGGAGCACTCATGCTCTAGCTCTAAATTTCCAGTTAAATACCACTCAAAATTTAGAAGACCCTTTTATTGAAAAAGAAAGATACTAGTTTTAGAATGAGCAGTTTACATACTTAATATGATCCATGGAATATGAAACAAAACTTTAAACAAACTATACTTATTTTTTTATTATTTACATTACCTGTTTCAGTGTTCTCAAACCAGAAAATAATACTTAATATGAAACTTAAGCAATGTCCTAACTCACCCAACTGTGTTTCTAGTCAGAGTGATTCTAAATCTCACTATATAGAACCCCTATCTTACAAATCATCAGATGATGAAGCAATGCAAAAAATAAAAAAAACCATTCTTACTATGCCTCGTACTAAACTTGTAGAAGAAAAAAACCACTATTTACACGTAGAATTTAAATCTTCTATACTCAGGTTTGTGGATGATGTTGAAATTATTATTGATGATTCTGAAAAAGTCATACATTTTAGGTCTGCATCAAGGGTTGGCCATTCAGACTTTGGTGCAAATCGTCGACGAATTAATGAAATTAAGAAACTTTTTTTACAATAATACTAATGTGTCAACACTATTCAGGACACAAGTTTACACAGATTTTTGCTGAATTTCATATTCTACTGGTGGTAACTTTTCAACGCTGATTGACATGTCGCTTTAGGTTTTGAATACTTTCTAATCTAGGTATGAAATGTATTTACATTAACACCCAAATCTTTAGCTGTTTTAGCAATAGGTTGATCGGATTCAATGGCTATTTTAACGGCTGATTCTTTAAATTCTGTAAGTTGCCATAAACCCATAGCTCAACTAAATTTATTTAGGATAACGAAATGGTGATATCAAAAGCTGAAAAAAACCCAATTCACCCTGCTTTCTGTATTGAGGCAACCCTATATCTAAAGTTGTTTGTGTTTTTTCAGGTTCTGCAACATAGGTTTTAAACATTCTGTCCCACAGGGAGATAGAAAAACCATAATTGCTGTCTGTTTCTGACCTGATTGTAGAATGGTGAATACGATGAACATCGGGTGTAATAATAATCCACCGTAAAAATTTATCCATTTTTCTGGGTAGATTAATGTTGCTATGATTAAACGTAGCGGTTGCATTCAAAATAATTTCAAAAATTATTACTGCAAAAGGATCGGCTCCTATTAAATAAATACAGACAACTTTATACCCCATTGAAATTATAATTTCCAATGGATGGAAGCGAACGGCTGTTGTCGCATCAATCTCTATATCTGAGTGATGAACTTGGTGTAATCTCCATAATAACTTCCATTTGTGCGAAATAACATGTTGAAAATAAATAGCTAAATCAAGCAATAATAGTGAGATAATTATTTTCAACCCATCTGCGACAAAAAATTGATGTAATAATCCCCAAGATTGGTTTGAAGCATCAATCGCAACATAATAAGCAAGTCCCCCAACGGTAAAACGCATTAACACCATATTTAATACTGCCAAGCCTAAATTAATAGGCCAGCGTTGTTTTCGTGATGTTAATTGCTGACGTCTTGGACTAAAGTACTCCCAGCACACCATGAGAGTAAAAACACCTACCGCTATAGATAATCGAG
>JAKIVF010000016.1 GCA_021647145.1 Methylococcaceae bacterium
ATTCCGGGTGAACGGCTTAGTGCTTTTTCTATGGCTTGCATTTTAAATCCTTCGGTAAATTTTTGACTCATTTTTTTTGCCTCTAAAAGTTAAAATTAGAGGCGACAACTATCCTGACACAGGGGGGATTGTTAGCTCGATTCAAAAAATGAGCAATATTAATGAGGAAGATGGTGCATTACAAAGTGATGATATTGAGCAAATCAATGCCAAGCGCTTGGTGTTTATTGTTGATGAGGCGCACCGCTCTACCTTTGGCGATATGTTAGTCACTATTAAAAAGACCTTTCCCTCGGCGATATTTTTTGGTTTTACGGGCACGCCCATTCAAGACGAAAATCAAAAGAAAAAGAACACCACCAGTGATGTGTTTGGTGGTGAATTACACCGTTACAGTATTGCCGATGGCATTCGCGATAAAAATGTTTTGGGGTTTGATCCTTATATGGTTGAAACCTTTGAAGAGCAAGATTTGCGCCGTGTCGTGGGTTTACACAAAGCCAAGGCGAGTTCTGAAAGTGACGTGTTTGCCGATCCGAAAAAAGAGGCAATATTTTATCGTTACCTGAATGAAGTGAGTATGGCGGGTTATAAGGATACGCAGGGAGGCTATGTTAAAGGCATTGAAGATGAGATTCCTCCCTCACAGTATGGCGATATACATAAAGATCAGGTCGTGAAAGATATTTCTAAAAAATGGAAGGTTTTAAGCCGAAACAATAAGTTTCATGCCATTTTAGCCACGCACAGTACAGCCGATGCCATTGATTATTATCAGCGCATTAAAAAAGCACAGCCTGAGCTAAAAATAACCGCTTTATTTGACCCGTATATTAATGAAGGCGACGATTACAAGACCCGTGCCAAGGTTAAGCAAGAGGGCTTGCTGGAGATTATTGGCGACTATAACCAACGCTATAATCAGAAGTTTGATTTGGGCAGCCATGCTAAATTTAAAAAAGATTTAGCGGCACGTTTGGCGCATAAAAAGCCCTATTTACGCATTAACCATGAGCCTGCACAGCAGCTTGATTTGTTGATTGTGGTTAATCAAATGCTGACAGGTTTTGATTCTAAGTGGCTGAATACTTTGTATTTAGACAAGGTACTGACTTATGAAAGCATCATTCAAGCATTTTCGCGCACTAACCGCCTGTTTGGACCTGATAAACCTTTTGGCACGATTCGTTATTATCGTTATCCGCACACCATGAAACGCAATATTGATGATGCGGTTAAATTGTATTCTGGTGATAAACCGATTGGTTTATTTGCCGATCAGCTTGATACAAATTTGAGAAAAATAAACGAGGTCTTTACGGATATACAAGCCTTGTTTACCAATGCCGGTATCAGTAATTTTGAAAAGTTACCCGATAACACCGCAGAAAGAGGGCAGTTTGCCAAACTGTTTCGCTTGTTGAATGAGTATTTAGAAGCGGCAAAAATTCAGGGCTTTGTGTGGGAGCAAGACAACACGCTTACGCTTGATAAAAATAGTTATCTGGTTTTAGCATTACGCTATAAAGAATTAATCAGCGGTGAGGGCGAAGGCAGTGGCGGTGGTGAAGAGGATGTGCCGTTTGATATTGAGGGACACCTTACTGAAATTGATACGGGAAAAATTGACGCGGATTATATGAATAGTCGGTTTGATAAATACCTTAAAACTTTATCCTCTGCTGCGGATGCGATTGATATTCAAAACACGGTAGATGAATTGCATCAATCCTTTGCCAGCCTCACGCAAGATGAACAAAAGTTTGCCGAAATTTTTCTACGCGATGTGCAACGCGGAGATGTGACACCCGAGCAGGGCAAGACCTTTAGAGATTATATTACGCAGTACCAAGCCAATGCGAAAAATGCACAAGTGATGCAGTTGGTTGATCTGTTTGCCTTGGATGAGGATAAACTCAATGCCTTGCTGAGCGACCGCGTTACAGATGCTAATATCAACGAATACGGTCGATTTGATGCCTTAAAAGAGTCGGTTGATAAAGCCAAAGCCAAGGATTATTTTGAACAACGTGATGGCGAAAGCTTGTCTGTGTTTAAGGTGAATATGGCGATTGATAAATTGCTCAGCCGATTTATTTTGAGCGGTGGCTTTGATTTGTAGTTTATTTGGAATGTATAACCAATTGCTGCACTCGAAAAATTACTTGCTGAAAACCAAGCTGGCTGACCCCTTGAATCTTCAAGCGAGCAAGTAAGTTTTGAAGAATGGAATGGAGATAAAATTGCTTCTTTGATTCTCACGAATTTTTTACAAGAATTTATTGCCTAAGCACTCTCGTTCCCAATTACGAAAATCTCTTGCGTTGTTAGATGAGCCAGAAGCATCCTATCAACATTTTGCCAAATTGATCAGCTCATTTTCTACTGCAAATTTAAGTATAAGCAAAAAGGTGTTAACAGCGTTACGACAAATTAACATTTGTTTATGGGTTTTGTATGTTTGGGGGCGAGATGAAGAAAATATTGAGTCAGCCCTTTTATCTAGTGAACTCTCGCTACTTCATGCGTGGGAAATATCGAAACCTTATTCTTCAAAAACAACAAAACAAGCTAAATCCATCCAATCTGTATTTTCATCAATTCTATCTACTTATCATTTAATCAGCACACATTATCTTAAGGATAAAATTTTGCCTCATACATCAAAGTTACATGGCTTGTCTGTTGCTGTTCGTCCTTCCGCTCAATTGGATGTAAATCTAAAATTATTTGATGTATTAGGTCGATTAGTGATAGGTGGGTTATTCACCTATTGGTGTTTAAGACGTACTGATGAAAAAGAAATTACAAGAATAAAAGGTTTACAAGCAGAAGTGCATAACTTTACCAATGCTACAAAACAATTAATATTGAACAACCCTGTGTTATTTCTACCAATTAAAGATGACCAGACAATTGATATTTCATTAGCAATAATGTTATTAATGACTAATGAGAACAATCACAAAGATGTAATGATTTGGCTATCTGAATTAGTTAACCAAGTAGATTTTTCTTATCAAATCCATGGGCAATATCCTTGTAATTTGTATAGCTATTCTGAATTGCTTGAGCATCCACAACGGAATGATGAAAGCTATTTTCAAGAAAAAACTAGCGGAAGCACTCTTTTTCCTATGATTACTCTATGGACAGGATTGTTGTTGGAGGATAATAATCTTTATAGAAAAATACAAACTATTAAGGAAAAACACCTTCCTCACTGCAATTTTCAGGTCTGTTACCCTGATGAAAGTTCTGAACAGCATTTTTATATCCATAATGGTTTGCATGGAGCTACTTTATCTCATGTTTGTATTGACCGCTCAATGAAGGAGTTTTTAAAACAAATTTTTGATGAATGCGAAAAATCGCCATATTTTAAAACATTAAGCAGTAGAGAGCGGATTGTGGCCCGTTATTCTTATTGCCTGCAGGCATTATCGTTTTTCTGTGCCTGTTCATTTGTGGGAGGGACTGAAATCAACGAGGTGACCAGCTTGATTTTAAATATAGGTGGTGAACTTATTATGCGAATCTAAGGAAAGTTAATTCTGAGTATATTTGAAAATTTACTCGTTGCTGGTTATATTCATTTGCTTTATTATTCCACTCCATATATCCTTACTAGGTATTACTTTTATAGGTGCTATATTATGCAACCCACATCAGTCACAAGCAAAGGTCAAATAACTATTCCTAAACATATTCGGCAACAACTTGGCATCCGCAAAGGGAGCAAGTTAGAAGCCTCTATTGTAGGAAACCATATTGAATTATATATTAGCAATACACCCTCCGACATTACATCAACAGGCTTTGCTATGCTAAAAAGCAAACGTACTGCAGTACCAACAGATTTTGACCCTGCAAGTTTGTTAAACAATGATAGGGCTTGATACTAATATTTTAGCTCGCTACTACATTCAGGATGAAGCCGATTTAGAAGCTGAAAAACAACATGAATCAGCTAGAAAATTGATAGAGTCAGGAGAATCATTAATGGTTTGTAAAACGGTTCTCCTCGAATTTGAATGGGTAATGAGAGGCTATTATCAATTCACTTCCTCTGATGTTAGTGATGTTTTTCAACATTTATTATCCTTAGAACACGTAATAATAGAAGATCGTACAGCGACACAACAAGCAATCGCTAACTTTGAACTTGGCTTTGATTTTGCGGATGTTCTTCATCATGCCAGCTACAAAGATTGTACAAATGTAGCTTCATTTGATGATAAAAAATTTGCGAGGCGTGCCAAACGAAATGGCTTAATGCCTTCAGTAATAGTGCCAAAATAAAAAAAATTCGAGTTTTGTGCAGAGGAATATAATCAGTAGTTTTTCATAGTATTCATAACCAAAAAATCCACCCGATAAAGACGGGGATTTAGGCGTTATGCATAAAATAGCCTTCACAATCATTTGAGAGTAATCCTGAAATGAGCATGGTGTTGTACATATTAAGTTTATGAAAAAAAGACTAGCAATAATTATAGTCATACTTACTTTATTGGTCATATTAGTCGTTATTCCCATACCTCATGGTGGAACAATCGGAGGTAATTTTGTTGAGAGCGTATCAAAAGAAATAGGCGATTATTTTTCCCTTGAAGCTACTAATGCTCGAAAAAAAGAACAAGAAGAATGGATGTTTCAAAAAGAGAAAGCAAAGGAATCTTGGGGGGCATTTGAAAAAGGGAACTCTCAGTTTATCAGGGCTCAACCAATTCACGTTGTTAAGACTCTTTTTGAAAAAGCCAGCTTTAAAACAACTGGTTATGTAGTTTTAAAATATGTTTGTCCAGAATGCCCTGCTGGTGCAACATGTAAGCGATGCATGAGAAATAATATTATTATCTCGGAAAAACCTAATTTACTTGAGTCATATTCATTTGTTGGTAAAAATGAATTAGTGCTCTTTTATAAGAACACTGAAAAATTAATTTTGGGTAAAGCCTATTTATTTTATATTAAGAGTGTAAATAACGAACTACAGTTAATTACATATCAAATTATAAAATAAAGGCATAACGAATAAGGATAGATTGTGAGAGGAACGAACCATAATCTTATCCGGTTGTTGGACAAGCCCAGATAAACGAGAAGCCTTATTATAAGCAAATATCTTTTTTGGGATAAGGGAGAAACAATGGCTCTGGGGAAAAAACAGGGGCAGGTCTTTAATTTTGTATGCTATCTAAATAATCCTATTAATTGCTTTATAAACGTTCAAATCTCCCCTAACCCCTCTTTGCTAAAGAGGGGGATAAAATGAATACTTTTAATGGTTAATCTGCGGTTTGTATTGCATCACGTTATTTATTAAAAACAAATTTATCATGTTCAACATCCACTTTAATGGTGTCACCCGAGAGAAATTGACCACTTAATATTGCCTGAGCTAACGGGTTTTCAATATAGTTCTGGATTGCCCGTTTTAAGGGGCGAGCACCAAACACAGGATCAAACCCTGCTTCACTCAATAAATCCAGCGCTGCATCGGATACATTTAACTGTATTTCTCTGTCAGCCAAACGGTTTTGCAATTGCTGTAATTGAATTTTCGCTACTTTACGTATTGCTTCCTTGTCTAACGGCCTAAACACTACCGCATCGTCAATCCGGTTAATAAACTCAGGTCTAAAATGCGAGCCAACAATGCCCATCACAGCTTCTTTCATTTTGTCATAATCGCCTTCTTGCGCCATCTCCTGAATCACATCAGAACCTAAATTTGATGTCATAATAATGACAGTATTACGAAAATCAACCGTACGTCCTTGACCATCGGTTAAACGTCCGTCATCCAGCACCTGTAATAAGACATTAAACACATCGGCATGGGCTTTTTCCACCTCATCCAGCAATATGACTGAATAAGGTTTACGCCTGACAGCCTCAGTTAAATAGCCACCTTCCTCATAACCTACATACCCTGGAGGTGCGCCAATTAAACGTGCAACCGAATGTTTTTCCATAAATTCGGACATATCTATGCGTACCATCGCTTCTTCTGTATCAAACAGAAAGTTCGCCAATGCCTTGCATAGTTCTGTTTTTCCAACACCGGTCGGGCCAAGAAACAAAAATGAACCGTTGGGTCTATTTTCATCTGACAAACCTGCACGGGAACGCCTGATCGCATGAGACACTGCAGTGACCGCTTCTTGCTGGCCAATCACTCTTTTGGCAAGATCTGTTTCCATACGGAGTAGTTTATCGCGCTCACCTTCCAGCATTTTAGAGACAGGAATACCTGTCCAATGCGCCACTACTTCTGCAATTTCTTCTTCGCGCACCTTATTGCGCAATAATTGAAAATCGGCTGTTTCTGCAACGGTTGCCTGTTCAAGCTGTTTCTCTAATTCTGGAATGCGTCCGTATTGCAATTCTGACATGCGCTGTAAATCGCCAGCCCGATGTGCAGTTTCCAGCTCCATTTTGACCTGTTCCAAGGTTTCTTTAATATGAGCAGAGCCTTGTACGGCTGCTTTTTCCGATTTCCATATTTCGTCCAGATCAGCATAATCTTTTTCTAATTCACTAATCCTTTCTTCCAATTCACTCAAACGCTTAATGGATGCTTCATCCGATTCTTTTTTTAAAGCCTCACGCTCTATTTTTAACTGAATCAAACGGCGTTCCAGCTTGTCCATGGATTCAGGTTTGGAATCAATTTCCATACGAATACGGGATGCAGCTTCATCAATTAAATCAATAGCTTTATCGGGCAGTTGTCTATCAGTAATATAACGTTGTGATAACGTGGCTGCTGCAATAATTGCTGGGTCGGTAATATCTATGCCATGATGCACTTCATAACGTTCTTTCAGCCCGCGTAATATACCAATGGTATCCTCAACCGAGGGTTCACCGACGATGACCTTTTGAAAGCGGCGTTCTAAAGCCGCATCTTTTTCAATATATTTGCGATATTCATCCAGTGTGGTTGCACCAATACAATGCAATTCACCGCGTGCCAAAGCAGGTTTTAACATGTTACCTGCATCCATTGCGCCATCTGTTTTACCCGCACCGACCATGGTATGCAATTCATCAATAAATAAAATGATATTGCCACTGGCTTTGGCGACATCATTAAGTACGGCTTTTAAACGTTCTTCAAAGTCTCCGCGATATTTCGCACCCGCCAATAATGCAGCTAGATCCAAAGATAACAAACGTTTGTTTTTCATGCTTTCAGGTACTTCGCCATTAACGATACGCTGTGCTAAGCCTTCTACCAACGCGGTTTTACCCACACCGGGTTCACCAATCATCACGGGGTTATTTTTGGTGCGGCGCTGTAAAATTTGTGCCATACGACGAATTTCATCATCACGCCCAATAATGGGATCAAGCTTGCCTTGCTCCGCCCGTTCGGTCAGATCAATCGTATATTTTTTTAATGCCTCTCGCTGCTCTTCTGCATTCGGGTCATCCACGCTTTCTCCTCCGCGCATTTGATCTATCGTCTGTTCTATCGCCTCTTTTGTTGCACCTGCCTGCTTAAGAATTCTGCTGGTTTCATCGTTGCTATCTACGACTGCCAACAAAAATAATTCAGAGGATATATATTGGTCTTTGCGTTTTTGAGCGAGTTTTTCTGTCACATTAAATAATTTACTTAATGCATTAGAAATACTCACTTCGCCTGCATCTCCCCCCGAAACGGTAGGTAAACGATCTAGCGCATCCCCTAAAGAAGAACGTAACTGATTGACGTTAATATTGGCATTGGTTAACAAGCCACGTGCCGATCCACCTTCTTGATCCAATAAGGCGATCATTAAGTGAACGGGCTCGATGATTTGATGGTCTTTACCTAATGCAAGTGATTGAGCTTCTTGCAATGCCATTTGAAATTTACTGGTTAATTTATCTGTTCTCATGTTGTATCTCCTGTCTGTTTTTCTATTGTTAAGCAGTCTACTGATAAAGGAACTGCTTAACTGTCACCGAAATGACACTCTGTTAAAAAATTAAAAAACCCTAAAACTGTCACTTTCATGACATAACTCCAGACTATTTTTTTCTAAACTACGAACCCATAGAAGACTCCCAAAAAATTAATGGGGGGTTGTTGCAATTAATTAGAACAGGAGAAGTATCATGAGTAAAGTGATTGGAATAGATTTAGGTACAACAAACTCTTGTGTTGCCATTATGGACAGTGGTTCTGCACAAGTAATTGAAAATGCAGAAGGTAGCAGAACTACACCTTCCATTGTTGCATATGCAGATAACGAAGTGTTAGTCGGTCAATCAGCCAAGCGTCAGGCGGTGACTAACCCTAAAAATACTTTGTTTGCAATCAAGCGATTGATTGGTCGCCAGTTTAAGGAAGAAGCAGTACAGAAAGATATTAAATTAGTGCCTTACAAAATTATCAAAGCTAATAATGGCGATGCTTGGGTGGAGGCTAATGGTAAAAAACTGTCTGCACAGGAAGTGTCTGCCCAGATTTTAAGAAAATTAAAAACGGATGCAGAAGCTTATTTAGGAGAAGAAGTTAAAGAAGCGGTAATTACAGTACCTGCCTATTTTAATGATTCTCAGCGTCAGGCAACTAAGGATGCAGGGCGGATTGCAGGTCTGGAGGTTAAACGAATTATTAATGAGCCTACGGCTGCGGCACTGGCTTATGGGATGGATAAAAGTGGTAAGGATGACCAAAAAATTGTGGTCTATGATCTGGGTGGCGGTACTTTTGATGTCTCCATTATTGAGATTGCCGAGGTTGATGGTGAGAAGCAGTTTGAAGTGCTGGCAACCAATGGGGATACCTTTTTAGGCGGTGAAGATTTTGATATGCGTCTAATGGATTTTTTAGTGGATGAGTTTAAAAAAGACAGTGGTGTGGATTTAAATAATGATCCATTGGCACTTCAGAGACTAAAAGAAGCGGCTGAAAAGGCAAAAATTGAATTATCTTCAACCCAGCAGACGGATATTAATCTGCCGTATGTAACGGCTGATAATTCAGGGCCTAAGCATCTCAATATTAAAGTGACACGCGCCAAGCTGGAGTCATTGGTTGATGATTTAGTACAAAGTACATTAAAACCGTGTGAACAAGCATTAAAGGACGCAGGTTTATCCAATAGTGATATTAATGACGTGATATTAGTGGGTGGACAAACCCGTATGCCGAAAGTGGTTGAGACGGTTAAAAAATTCTTTGGCAAAGAGCCGCGGAAGGATGTTAATCCTGATGAAGCTGTAGCCGTTGGTGCAGCCATTCAAGCGGCTGTTTTAACGGGGGATGTGAATGATGTGTTGTTACTGGATGTGACTCCTTTATCACTGGGTATTGAAACCTTAGGCGGGGTCACTACCAAGCTGATTGAGAAAAACACTACGATTCCGACCAAAGCATCAGAGATGTTTTCAACGGCTGAAGACAATCAGTCTGAAGTGACGGTGCATGTATTGCAAGGTGAACGTGAAATGGCGGCTGACAATAAATCGTTAGGGCGTTTTAATCTAACGGACATTCCACCGGCACCCCGTGGAACAGCACAAATTGAAGTCTCATTAGATATTGATGCCAATGGTATTTTAAATGTTTCTGCGAAAGATAAGGTGACTGGAAAATCACAATCTATTGTGATTAAGGCCTCCAGTGGTTTATCCGAGGATGAAATCAAACGGATGGTCACTGATGCAGAAGAACATGCAGAAGATGATCGCCAAATGCATGAGCTGGTACAGGCTCGTAATCAGGCGGATCAGTTGATTCATTTGACGGAAGTCTCGTTGAAAGAATCGGCAGGCAAGGTGTCTGATACGGATAAACAAAGTGTTGAGTCTGCTATTGAGAGTTTGCAGACGGCTGTTAAAGGGGATGATAAGGCCGAAATTGAGCGTTGCCATAAAACTTTGCAAGAGGCTTCAACGGCAATGATGAAAGCGGTAACAGAATCGTCAACACAGCAGTCAAGCAGTCATGAAAGTTCATCAAATAATAATGATGATGTATTGGATGCTGAATTTGAGGAGGTGGATGACCAGAAATAATCTTTAAGTTTTGTATATAAGTCGTGGCTTTAATAACCTTTTTATTAAAGTCACTATCAATATTTTAAATAGTTAATCGGAGTTAAAAAATGAAAAAAAAACAATTAGTCAATAGCTTATTAATGGTTGCATTAGTGATTGCACCTTACGCTCAAGCCGCCAATACCACAACGGAAAAAGGCAAAAACCAGATGAGTGCGGAGCAAACGGAAAAATCGAATGAGGCTGTTAGAGCGCATGAAAAAGAACAGGATGCTCTGTTGGAAACAGTTAACCAAGGCGTATTGGATGGTTATAAAAAAGTACTGAACGCGATGAAACTGCTTGCCAAAGAAGGAAAAGAAAAAGAGTCCATTAAAGCACTTCAGGAAGCAACAGGAAAATTTGATATTGCATTAGCAGCAGATCCTTCGCTTAGTTTAGTTCCGATTGATGGGGATGTCTCATTATCAACATTAATCACAACGCCTGCATTGGTTAAAGAAGAAACTGATGCAGTAATTGGTTTGTTAAAAGAGCATAGGGTTCAAGCTGCACGAGCGGTATTGGAACCTATGAAAGATGAAATGGTGATTATCAATGCGTATCTTCCTATGGGAACGTATCCTGATGCGATTAAATTAGCAACTAAGTATTTGGTTGATGGTAAAAAAATAGATGCGCTAGCTACTTTAGATACCACGCTTTCTACTATTGTAGTAAAAAAAGCGATCGTGCCTTTGGCGATTATTCGTACAGAAAGCTTATTAAAAACAGCCTCTGAATTGGATAAAACTAAAAATAAAACAAAAGCGCATGAGCTGTTAGATGCTGCACATGAGCAATTGGAGATAGCTACTTTATTAGGCTATACCAATAAAGAGTCTAAAGCATACGAGGAGATGAAAGCTCAAATCAAAGCCATTAAAAAAGAAATTGATGGAAAAAATGTGGTTGAGAAAATGTATGACAAAGTAAGAGCTTCTGTTAAGAATTTAATGGGTAAAGAAAAGACCCAAGAATAAAAAATTTTTGAAGTTCAAGGGGCGTATTCATTACAGATATGCCCCTCTTATTAACTTTTACAGGACAAGATTATGAATGATAATTTAACGAAAGAGACTGATTATAGTCGCTCTTTTCTAGTTTTACAGGAACTACCCATCAACTGGAAGTGGATGCTTTTTTTAGGTGTTTTGATGGTTCTTTTGGGTACACTCGGACTGGTTGCAAGTGGCTTTCTTACCCTAACCAGTATGTTGATGTTTGGAGGCTTTATTTTTGCAGGTGGAATTATACAAATGATCCATACTGTCATGGCTAAAGAAAAAGACTGGGGAGGAAAAGTCCAACATATTTTAATTGCTCTTTTATATATTGTCGCAGGACTTATCATCTTTTGGGATCCATTTGCAACGTCGTTGATTGTAACTATTTTGTTGGCTTCTTTGTTTGCGGTCATAGGGGGTACTAAAATCTGGTACGCCTTTTATTGTAAAAAACAAGACTGGAAATGGCTGCTCCCGGCATTCTCAGGACTATTAAATCTGGTGTTGACGGCCATCATTATCACTACATTGCCAGAGTCTGCTATATGGTTAATTGGTTTACTGATTGCCATTGAGATGCTATTTAGTGGTTGGTTCCTTTTATTGCTAGGGTTAAGAATGAGAAAGATAGAAAAAAATGGACAGCCCATTTAATGTCTTATTTATAAGAGAGGCTTTAGTTGCATTTTATAAAATATAAGTTGCAACTAAAGCCTCTCTTCCAAAAATATATTTGATTTTATAGAGGTGAAATATGCAAAAATCAATTTTAACAGGCATCGCCGTTATTTTGTTTATCGCGCTTGCGATTCAGACTTATATGTTTTTTCAATTGAAAAACCAGGTTGACCAAATGACTACCCAAAAAACAAGTCATCCGTTTCAACTTCCCGGCATGGCTTTTGATGATGAGTTTATGAAAAATGATAACTGGAACCCTTATCAGGAAATGCAAAGAATGCAAAATGAAATGGAACAAATGTTTGGTGATTCATTTTCCAGATTTCATTTAAATTCAAATAATGCATTAACCAAATCCCCTCGCTTTGATTTAAAAGAAGAATCTGACCGTTATATTGCGACATTGGATATACCGGGAGGAGAGCCTTCTTCCCTTGATGTAAAAATTGAGGAACAGCAATTATTTATTTCAATCAAAACAGAACGCTCTAATCAACAGGACGATGATGAAGATAAAAATAAATTCCGCCGACAAGAGCGCTTTAGCGGGACTTATCAGCGTTCAATAACGTTGCCTGGTCCTGTAAGACCATCGGCAATGACAAGTAACTATGAGAATGGTGTATTGACTGTTATGTTACCAAAGGAATGAAAAGTAAACTTAAAAAAAAGTTTTCCTAAGGAACTTTTCCTGTCTTTTTTTAGTCATTCTTGTTCAAAATATGGAGACGATTAATATGAAAAATAAAATAATACGACTACTACTTCTATCTTGGGTTTTTGCTTTGCCAGCGCATGCCCAAGAGGATGGTATAGAAAACTTACGCAATACCAGTAAGGCCTTTGCATCAGTCGCCCGAAAAGTATCTCCTTCTGTAGTTTTTATTCAGGTTGAGGCCTCTCAGAAACAGCCAGCGATACAGCAGTTTTCAACCCCCTTCGGGCAAGGTAGTCCATTTGATAATGATGATATGCTAAGGCGTTTTTTTGGGGATCAATTTAGAGGTATTCCTCAAGTGCCGGGTCAACAAGCACCAGGACGGCAAGGTGCTCAGCCCAGGCGAAAAATGATGGGACAAGGTTCCGGGTTTGTTTTTAAAGTAGATAGTGGGCTTTTATCCGCTGATAAAGCGTATATTATGACTAATAATCATGTGGTTGATCATGCAGATAAAATTACCATTAAATTTCAAAACGGTAAAGAATATACTGCTAAGGTCAAAGGAACTGACCCTAAGTCTGATGTAGCCGTTCTGGAAATAGAAACGGATGATGTTCCTGCACTAAAACTAGGGAGTTCATCTCGTCTGGAAGTTGGGGAATGGGTGGTCGCAATAGGCAATCCTTTTGGTTTGAGTCATACATTAACGGTCGGTGTTGTTAGTGCTAAAGGTCGTAGCAGTGTTGGTATTAATGATTATGAAAACTTTATTCAAACAGATGCTGCGATAAACCCTGGAAATTCAGGTGGTCCATTAGTCGATCTGGATGGCAGAGTTATCGGTATGAATACGGCTATTTTTAGTCGGAGTGGCGGCTCTATGGGAATAGGGTTTGCAATCCCTATTGATTTAGCTAAAAATATTGCTAATCAATTAATCAATACAGGTGAGGTTGTTCGGGGACGAATTGGTGTTGTTATTCAACCATTAACCAGTGAATTAGCTGATTCTTTTGGCATAGAGGCAAAACAAGGCATTCTGGTGGCTCAAGTCAGTGATAATTCACCAGCACAACAAGCAGGTATAGAGCAAGGTGATGTTATTATTTCTTATCAGGGTAAAAAAGTTGATAATGTAGGGCGATTTAGAAATAGTGTATCTCTAACGACTCCTGGTAGCAAAGAAGATATCGTTGTTTTACGAAATGGTAAACGTAAAAATTTGATGATAACTATTGGTAAACAGGATAGTGACCAGCAAATAGCGGCGGGACCCACGCAAAGTGCAGATGAAATTGGGTTGACTGTACAGTCAGTTACCTCTCTGCTTGCTAAGCAATTTAATATAAAAGCAGGCAACGGAGTTGTGGTTACACAAGTCAAGCCTAATTCTATTGCTGCGATGGCTGGAATTAAAATAGGTACAGTTATCTTGCAGGCAAACAGAAAACAAATGAAAAACGCAACAGACTTTAAACAGGCAATTAAAGAAAGTGGAAGCAAAAAAAGTCTAGTCTTACTGGTTAAGGATAATGATTTTCAACGCTTCGTTGTTCTAAAGTGGTAATTGGCAGGGTTTAATTATTGCAGGAATAATATAACGCCATGCGATCACAGTTGTTGATAAAAACTCTCAGCTGTGATCGTATGAGCTATCTAAATTTTAGTTAATAAACAATATCTTAAATACGTGGTGTGGGTTAGATTTTCAGGCGTAGATTGATAAAATAACTACATCAAGCCAGACTGTCTTGGCAACTGCAACATGATTCCTACATGGGAACTTATTGTATTTCTGAAGATGTACTCTGTACACGATGATTTGGTCATATTATTTTTATGGGGCTTTCTTTTATTGGTCTCCGAATAAGTCACCAAGCCCACCTATAACAGAACCTTCACCTTTTGAGCTCATGCCACTGCTTGCTTGCAACACTCGGTTAGCTAGTCGGGAAAAAGGCAAGCTTTGTAAATATACAGTTCCTGTTCCCTGTAATGTAGCAAGGAAAAGTCCTTCTCCACCAAAAACCATTGATTTTAAATTACCAGCACGTTCAATACTATAGTCAATACCGGTTGTAAATGCAGCGATACAACCAGTGTCTACTCTGAGAATTTCATTGTTTAATTCTCTCTTGATAACTGTACCTCCTATATGAACGAACGCCATGCCATCACCTTTAAGGCGTTGTAAAATAAAACCTTCTCCACCAAAAAAACCCGTTCCCAGTTTGCGTTGAAAGGAAATAGTAATTTCTGTGCCTAATGCCGCACAAAGAAAGGCGTCTTTTTGGCAGATTAATTCTTCACCTATCTTGGCCATATCAATAGGAATAATCTTGCCAGGGTAGGGTGCTGCAAAGGCAACTCGTTTTTTTCCTGTACCAATATTAGTGAAATGTGTCATAAAAATAGATTCACCTGTCAGAACTCTTTTACCAACATGGATCAAAGAATCAAGAATACCACCCACTGGTTTTGAGCCATCCCCCATTTTTGTTTCAAATGAAATTTTATCCTCCATATAATTCATGGCACCAGCTTCTGCAATTACAGTTTCTGATGGATCAAGTTCCACTTCAACAATTTGCATATCATCGCCAAATATTTCGTAATCAACTTCATGACATTTCATGTTTGTTCTCCAAATTATAAAAGGAAATTATGACCATTATAATACTATAAATCTCATGGTTCCCGAATGTGTGTTTCTATCAATTGAGTATCTCCGATAGACTCAGGTACTGAAAAGTTGGGAGCTGTTAACCGAACCTACTCTTTTCATCAATTAAGATTTTTTTTGAATGAGAAGGAACTTTTACATATGTTTGCAGCCAATATTGGTTTTCTAGAGGTTTGTAAATAATAAAAATGGTTTATAACGTTAGATTGATTGTGCTTGTATTGACGGGGTTTTTGAGTTTGGATGTACATGCGCAAATTTCTTTTGACTTTAACAACCAAGTTGAAGATCTTTTAAATAAAATGACTTTGGAGGAAAAGGTAGGTCAGATGACTCAGATCACCTTGGAGGTGTTGTCGAAAACAAAAGAGGATAAAGGATCCTTACATACGCTGGAGGAAGTTAAGCTTAAACAGGCCTTGATCGATTACCATGTTGGATCTATATTAAACGTTTGGGATGCTTCGTTTCA
Source organism: Methylococcaceae bacterium (assembly GCA_021647145.1). Lineage (GTDB taxonomy): Bacteria > Pseudomonadota > Gammaproteobacteria > Methylococcales > Methylomonadaceae > QPIN01. The sequence continues at coordinate 15,549 of JAKIVF010000016.1, forward strand.
TTTGGAACACTGGCAGCGCGTGATTACGGACATACAGGATGTGGCGACTAAAGAGACACGTCTTGGAATTCCGATAATTTACGGTATTGACGCGGTTCATGGGCATCACTATTTGCGCAATGCCACAATATTTCCACATAATCTTGCCTTGGCAGCAACCTGGGATATTAAGCATGTTAAGACCAGTAATAAGATCACAGCTTTAGAAACTAGAGCGTCTGGAGTGCCATGGAATTTTTCGCCAGTATTGGATGTCGCTCGTAATCCTCTTTGGTCGCGATTTTTTGAGACCTTTGGTGAAGATACCTATCTGGTGACAGAAATGGGTCGTGCGGCTACGCTAGGATTGCAAGGTGATAGTACTGATTTACAACCAGGAATTGTTGCTGCTACGGCAAAGCATTTTATAGGATACAGTGCACCGCTAACAGGAAAAGACCGGACACCTGCCTGGATTCCTGAAGGTGTTTTGCGTGAATATTTTTTACCACCATTCAAAGCTACTATTGATGCGGGGATAAAAACTATCATGGTTAATTCTGCCGAGATTAATGGTGTACCTGTACATTCTAGTCACTCGCTGTTAACCGGTTTACTTCGGGACGAACTGGGGTTTAAAGGAGTCGTTGTTACTGATTGGGAAGATGTGATAAAACTTCACAAAGTGCATCGCGTGGCTGCCACCGAAAAGGAAGCCGTAAAAATAGCTGTTCTGGCAGGTATTGATATAAGTATGACTCCTTTCACCCTCACATTTTATGATTACTTGGTGGAATTGGTTCGTGAAGGTGAAATATCAGAAGATAGGATCGATGAGTCTGTGCGGCGAATTCTCAAATTAAAATTTGATATGGGGTTGTTTGATAACCCTTATCCTAATCCTGAGCTTGCAGAAGGTGTTGCGCAGGCGAGTTCTCATAAAGCCAGTCTTGCTGCCGCACAAGATGCTATGACTCTACTTAAAAACGATCAAGATCTACTTCCGCTTTCTAAGCAAGCCAGTATTTTGTTAACGGGGCCGGGTGCGGCATCTTTACCACCCCTGTACGGTGGCTGGAGTTATACTTGGCAAGGTGTGGAGGAATCTTTTTATCCGAAAAATACACACAACTTGTTACAAGCAATGCGTGCTTTACTTGGAAAAAATCTGGTTAAATATGAGCCGGGTGTCTCTTATTCAGAGTCAATTGATATTAGTGCTGCTGTCGCTGCTGCAAAGAATGTTGATGTGGTTGTAGTGGCTATTGCAGAGAAACCTGCAGTTGAACAACCCGGAATTATTGAGAGCCTGGATCTTCCAGAGGCACAACTTCAACTTGTTAAAGCTTTGCAATCGACAGGTAAGCCGGTTGTATTGGTATTGATGGAGAATAGACCTCGGATAATTAGAGAGATAGAAAAAAACTCTCAGGCTATTTTGATGGCGTATCTTCCAGGTATGTTTGGTGCAGAAGCGATTGTTGATGTGTTATTTGGAGATGTGAATCCCAATGGAAAATTACCTTTTACTTATCCTCGCTATTCGGGGTCTCTGGAGAACTATGATTATAAGGGCTCAGAACAGCAGACTTTTGCTGATACATGGACAGCTTATAATCCGCAGTGGCCGTTTGGTTACGGACTGAGTTATACAACATATAAATATAGTCATCTTAAATTGGATAAAGCGGAGATGTATCCAGATGATGTGCTAAATGTTTCGGTAACGGTAACTAACACAGGGGAAAGGGCAGGGAAAGAATCTATACAACTTTATGTCAGTGATTTGTTTGCTTCTGTAACGCCAGCGGTAAAAAAACTTAGGCGTTTTACTAAGATTTCTCTCGAACCAGGAGAATCGAAAACTGTTGAGTTTGAATTGCGTAAAGAAGACCTTTCTTTTATTGGGAGGAACAATAAGCCAGTTCTAGAACCAGGAGGCTTTGAAATTAAAGTCGGAAAATTGAAATCAGGTTTTGTTGTTAAAGCCACTGAAGAAAATAGTTTTTGGGGAAAGCTTTTAGGGGGTTAATAAATATATTTTTTAAAGCATGTATCAAAGGTAACTAATTTTTTTAGGTTTAAGCAACTTTGTGTAGTTTCGACATTTTGCGTGAGAACATTTTTTGGGGGTTACATTGTCCTTATTAGAAGGTATTGATTGGGTCGTTATTGCTGCGTATTTTATGGTGATTTTTGGTGTTGCTTTTTGGGCTACACAAAGTGAAAAATCAACTCGTAACACTTCTGCTGGTTATTTTCTGGCAGGACGTAATGTTGGCTGGTTTGTAATTGGGGCTTCACTTTTTGCATCTAATATTGGTTCAGAGCACTTGATTGGATTAGCTGGAACCGCAGCTGCTAGCGGTGTTGCTGTCGGGCAGTTTGAACTTTTGGCATCGGTTATTCTACTTTTACTGGGGTGGGTTTTTGTACCTTTTTATATTCGCAGTAGCGTATTTACCATGCCTGAATTTCTGGAAAGGCGGTATTCATCAGCAGCGCGATGGTATCTAGCAGTTATCTCCATTATTGGTTATGTGCTGACAAAAATTTCGGTGACAATTGCTGCTGGTGGAATCGTATTCGAATCGCTGATGGGAATCGATTTTTGGACAGGTGCCTTAGTTACTGTGGTTACAACTGGCATTTATACTATTTTTGGTGGACTGCGTGCAGTTCTGTACACAGATTTGGTGCAAATGTTTGTATTGATCGGAGGGTCTCTGGCAGTAACCGTTATTGGGTTGGATAAGCTAGGCGGCTGGGATGTGTTATACCAGACTGCAGGTAGTGGTTTTTTCGATATGTGGAAACCTATGACGGATCCGGATTTCCCTTGGACAGGCATTGTATTTGGAGCGCCGATTCTAGGCGTATGGTATTGGTGTACAGATCAGTTTATTGTACAACGTGTGTTGTCAGCCAGTAATATAGATCAGGCTCGGCGTGGGACAATTTTTGCGGGTTATCTCAAGTTGCTCCCACTTTTTATATTCGTCATACCAGGGGTTATTGCGTATTCACTAGCGCAAAAGGGTTTTCTGCAATTAGATCAGCCTGATCAGGCATTACCAACTTTGATTGGCGTGTTATTACCAGCCGGACTTAAAGGCTTAGTAGTCGCTGGGCTTCTGGCTGCACTTATGAGCTCATTGTCGTCCGTATTTAATTCATGTTCGACCTTGGTAACATGGGATATCTATAAAAAATTCCATCCGGAAGCATCCGAACGCCAACTAGTTTTTGTTGGCCAGGTTTCTACTGTTGTGCTTGTAGCATTAGGTTTAGCATGGATACCGATGATGAAATTTATATCCAGCCAGCTTTATCATTATCTACAGAGCGTGCAAGCGTATATTTCACCACCTATCGCAGCAGTATTTCTTATCGGTATTGTATGGCGGCGAGTTAACGCCCAAGGGGCGATATCATCATTAATTGCTGGTTTTGTACTCGGCATGGGGCGCTTAGCTGCGGAATTGTGTAAAGATACCCTAACAGGTTGGTTATATTGGTATGCAGACATTAATTTTCTGCACTTTGCAGTATTACTGTTTATCGTGTGTTCATTGATCCTTATCATCGTTAGTTTGATGACACCGGAACCCGATGCAAAGAAATTAGTAGGGCTTACGTTTTCAACTGCTGATGGCATTTCCGGTTCACAGAAGGGAGCTGATAATACTTGGCTACGCAAGGATGCTTGGTTGTCAGTGGTCTTGTTAACTTGTTTGGGTTTGATATGGATTTATTTTAGTAATAATTAGACTTTATAATCTAAAATGGCTATATTTTTCGCGGTTAAGAATATTATATCTGGTGAGATGAAATTGGTTCATGGTTTTATGAAGAAGCTTGGAAAAAAATATGCAGAATAGTTGTTGATAGGATTATAGACATTATCAAGTGTTATTCTTTGTCACTTTTAATTACCCCTACTAGGACTCCTGATTTGTAGCTTTAATATATTCTATCCACTGCAAAGCTTCTTTTTTAGATTTGCTATATTGAGTGGCTTGTTTAAATGATTTCTCAGCCTGTTTGGTGTTGTTTAATTCAAAATAGCTCATCCCAAGCAATAAATAAGTAGACCCTTTGTCTTTCAACCCTCCTTTGCTAATGGCTTTGGTTAAAGAACTGACGGCTTTGTTCCATTCTTCTTGCGCTGCATGGATTGACCCTAGTTGTTGATATAAACTCCCTTTGCTGTCAAGTTTAGATGCGGTTTCTAAAGCATTGATTGCAAATTTAAACTCTTTTGCCATCCTCCAAGAGTTTGCTAAAGTTTCCCAGTTTTTTGAAGTGTGCTTAATATTTTTTTTCTTAAGCTCATGATCTAATAACTTTGCAGATTTATAAGGTACGCCTGTATATAAAAAAAGGTTTGCAAGTTCTAGAATCTCTTTTTCACTGCTAAGCAGTTCTTTTTTATAGGCTAGTTGTTGAATAGATAAGGCTTTTTTATATTGTTTTAGTTGCTGGTAGACAGATGATAGTTGTGTCCAATACTGTTTTTTATCTGGATAGAGGCGAACCAATGTTTTTAAAACTTCTGCTGCAGACCTGTAGTTTTCAAGCTGATAATATAAAGCCAGATTTAACTGGTACCACGATTCAACAGGTTTTTTTGATTGAGTAATTGCTTTTTTAATATAGGGTAGGGCTTTACGATAGCGCTTAAGTTGGGCGTATGCATTGGCGACCAAAGCATTTAACTCTGCACTGGCTGCGTCTGAATTTGAATCTTCAGCTAACCAGGGTTTCAAGGTTTTAATGGCTTTTGTATACTGCTCTGTTGCCATATAAAGTTGCCCCAAGTTAAGTAGGGCTTGCTGTTGCTGGGTTTCAGGTAATATATTTAAAGCTATGCACTTAGACAAAGTATTACTTGCCTTTTTATATTGACTATTTATGGCGTATAAAGAAGATAAGCTTCGTAATGTAATGGCTTGACCATAGCTTTTAGCTTTAACTTTTGCGAGGATTCCTTTTAAATTTTCTTCCGCTTGCTGATATGATTTTTTTGAGATTAGCAACTCGGTTTTTTCTAACTTTTTATATAGCCACTCGGGTATCGTCGGGGATTTGTTTTTTGCCAATACCTGACTATTAAGTAAAGAAAGGAATATAATTAGGGTCAATAAGCGAGTCATCTTTGTTTTTTTAATTCTAATATTTTTGTGCCTGTTGCGACAATTGCGACTCCATTTCTAATTTGGGGTTTAAATTTCCAGCGTTTAACCGCACGTTTTAAACAATATTCTTTCATTACATTTTTGGGTTGGCTTTTGAGTATTTTAACATCCGTAACGGACCCCTCTTTGGAAATAGTTAAGAAAAGCTTAATAATTCCGCCTTTTCGTTTGGCTTCCGCACTCAAAGGGCAGCGCGGTTGAGTTACTGACAAAGGAATAAGGTTGCTACTTATTTTCCTAGAGCCCATTTTTATGGATAAACCGGATAATAGCGAACCGCCAAAGCGACTGGTTTGCAAAGGAATATCCAAATTAGGCATATCCATTTGAGGTGTATTATTTTGTGAAACCTGGGCTTGTTGCATCTGCATTTTAGGAGGAGGAGGGCGTTTTTCGGGTGGAGGAGGTTTGTCTGGTCTGTTTCTGTCTTTTGTTTGCAACTTAGTATCTCGCTTTAAGCGAACAAACTCTGTCATATGAACAGGGTCTGTATTTTCAAAACTCATTTGGTTATTACTGATCATCATTTGCATTAGCCAAAACAGAGCCAATGATATAACCATTCCTGATAAGAGCGAGAGTGAAATGGTTTTCACTTTGATTCAGATTCTGTTGCAATTGATGCATTCATAATCCCTGCTAAGCGGATTTGATCCATCACGAGTGTCAAGTCTTTAACTTTGGCATCTTTATCGGCAGCAATAACGACTGAACCTAATGGCTGTTCTGCATGTAAGCGAGAAACATTGGCTCTTACTGCGCGAATATCAATCTGTCTTTTATCTATCCAGACATCTCCATTAGGTTTAATAGCAACAATAATGTTCCCTTGTTCTTTACGGGTGGCTGTTTGAGCTGAAGGGCGGTTAACATCAATCCCCGATTCTTTGACGAAAGAGGTGGTAACAATAAAGAAAATTAACATGATGAATACGATGTCCAGCATCGGTGTCATGTCAATATCTGCTGTTTGTTCGTTACTGGAACGATTGGTTCTGCGACGCATAATTAATGATAATGTAATAAATCAGTTAAATAATGAGTTTCTTTACTCGCTTTTTGCTCGATCAGTTTACTAAAATAAAGCCCTGCTATCGCAATGACCATACCTGCCATAGTCGGTATGGTTGCTTGAGAAATCCCAGAGGCCATGGCTCTGGCATTTCCTGAGCCGGTAATCGCCATCACATCAAAGACATGGATCATCCCTGTTACTGTACCTAACAGTCCGAGTAGAGGGCATAAGGCTATTAGCATTTTAATAATAGGAATTGTTTTTTCCATATTAATTTTTGCTTCTGAAATAATGCATTGGCGAATAAAGAGGGCTGAATGAGATTGTTTATCTGATCGGTCTTCCCATTCCTGTACTAGATGCTGGCGTTGAGCAGGGTATGTTAATTTAAAATAGAAAAGCCTTTCGGCAATTAAAGTCCATAGGCAGAAAGAGGTCCATAGAATGACCCATAAGACATTTCCGCCTGAGATTAAAAACTGGTGTATGGTTGAGAACAAATCCATGATTATTTTTCTAATCGACGACTTATTAACCCTGCTGTCTGTTCATCTAATATTTGTACTAGCATTCGACTTCGGGATGCCACTAAACTATGTAAAAAAAGCAAAGGGATTGCGACACAAAGACCTAACATTGTTGTAACTAACGCCTGGGAAATACCATTTGCCATTAGTTTAGGATCGCCCGTACCAAACAAGCTAATGGACTGGAAGGTGGCTATCATACCTGTAACCGTACCCAACAGACCTAACAAAGGTGCTACAGCGGCTAATAATTTAATCATCGACAAACCTTTTTCCAGGATAGGGATTTCTCGGGTAATGGCTTCATCAAGAACTAACTCTAAATTTTCTGTATTAACGGATTCTTTTTGTTCCGCAGCAATAAAAATGCGACCTAAAGGGTTATCTGATGAAGCATCTGATGACCCAAGTTGAGTGGTCATTTTATTTCCAATTAAGGTTAAAGTAACCCACCGAAAAATTGCGTAGATAAATCCAGCGGCTCCCATAATCAGAATAATATATCCAATAATCCCACCTTGATTTATACGTTCTAAAGGATTAGGTGCCTGAATCAGCATACCTAGAATAACACCTCGAGTTGGGTCAATCCCCATATTAACAGGGCCAGTTGTTGCTTCTGAGAGATCAGATGCCATTGATAAATACTTGCTTTCAGGCTGTTTTGCTAAAAGATTAAGTCGGGATGTGTCAGGTAAAAATTCTAGATATTTCCCATCAGCTAAGGCGTTAAATGCACCAATGCGAATAACCTTTGCTTCCTGAAGGTTACCAGCAGCCTGAATTTGTGTTGTAAAATGAACGACTTTTCCAGATTCAGTCATTTCATGTTGCAAGGTATACCATAAGGTTTCAAGTTGGGCTATGGTGGGTAGAGCTTTGCTATTTGCAATAGAATCTAGTTTATCTGCTCGCCCTGGAAACTGGGCGGACACTAAGGATTGGCTCAAATCAGCTTTTAAATCCCTTGCCGCTTGTTTAGCAACACCAAATAATTCACCTAAAACGCCACTTCGATTTTTAAGTTCGGTTTCTAACAAGGTAAGTTCTTCTTCATTAGAATCTAAATGAGTTTTTAACTGCTGACTTAAATGTTCTTGCTTTTCCAATGTGGCAAGCGCTGCTTGTAATAAATGTTGCTGTTTATTTTTATCTGCAAGAAATTGTGATTCACGAGATTTGTTAATCCTTGCTTCTATGCCTTGCGTTTTTTTAACCTCTCTTAATAATTGATCTAGGCCAAGATGATCTGCAAAAGCTGAAGAGGTGATGATAAGAAATGAGGATAGGAGTATAAGGTTTTTCATTGACCTGCCTCCGCTGAAGGGATTGGAAGGGAGAGCATGTTAGGCGCAGTTTCCTTACGAGCAACACGAAGTCCTTTGCGAATGGCATTTTTATAATCAGTTGATAAGACCTGCCACTTATTTTGTTCTTTATTCCAGTATCCAGTTTCACTTCCATCAAAATGTTGATAATACAAAGCCACTCTACCTAAGCGTAAGAAATCTACAGAGCTTGTTATCCCATTTAAGGTTAGATCTGAGCGATAGGCTTCAATTGTATTTCCATAATCATTTTCTACTTGATAGGCTTCTAAAATGCGTCGAAATTTTTCAGCATTGGTTACATCTGCTCTAACAACCATTGTTTTTAGCTTATCTAATCGTTTCTTTCTTTCTTCGGGTAAAAAAGGTAAATCTAATGAAACAAACTTTTCTAAGCTATCAAGCATACGTAGAATAAGAGGAACAATTTCACGCTGCGTATTTTCAATTTCGTTTAACTGTTGATTTAAAGAGACTTTCTCAGCTTTTTGTGAAGTCACTAAATCCTGTAAATGTTTATTATAGGTGACTAAGGTATCTATCTGATGAGTACTTATTCTGTACTCTTCCAACATCTTTTGTGTTTTTTCACTTATCGAATCAATTTTTTTTTGAGACTGGATGGCCGCATTATTAGTTGCTGTTTCTACATTAATGGCGGCATTTAAAGGTTCAGCAGAGGCAGGGAATGAAGATAAGCTAATAGTAGTAATAATCAGGTATTGAAAATGGCGCGGGGAAAGAGGCATGTATCTTCCTGTCTTAAAGGGTTTTTAGATGATTAATGAATATTACTTTGGTCTGAAAACCAGGTAATAAGTTCCTGTTCGTTAATAGTACCTAGATGTTTTATTTTTTTATTGTTTTTTTCAAAAAAGTAAGTGAGAGGGAGTTCTCCCCTCCATTTTTTGCCAACCTCGGCATGTAAACGTGCAGTGTTTCTGTCAGCAAAAACCCATTTTTCAACATTTTGAAGGTTTTTTGAAGCTAAAATTGTATTAAGCCTTTCTTCATCTAAAAAAGGATCTGTTGAAATCGTAACAAGACCCACATCAGGATGTTTTTTTATTAACTTGCCTAATAATGCCAGTTCTTTCATACAATAACCACAAGTTTCTGACCAAAAAGCAATAATATAGGGCTGGTTGGTATGTTTTTTTTGTATTTGTTGAAAAGAACCTTGTCTAAACGGCATAATAGATGTCTCATTAGCTGATGAAACACTCATTGTAGTGTTTAACAGTATTATAAATAAAGCTATAACGCTAGTGTTGAAGCTACTTAAACTGATTTTATTCATTGTATTTATTTGTCGACTGAAAATAAAAGCAATCATACCATAGCTTGTTGGGTTCTTTTCTTCACTTTTAATCAAACTTTTTATTAATAATTAAGTAGCACTGAAAGAATTAAAACAGTTAAAATATATGGTTTCTATTCTCGGACAGCTTCCTAGATTAATAGTATTTTCGTTTAATTAATACCATGCAAAGTAAATTTAACACCGATGACTTAAGAATTTGCGAAACCAAAGATGTTGTCGCGCCTGTTCAAGTTCATGATGAAATACCAATCACTAAAGGAGCAGCAAATACTATTTTGCATGCACGAAATGATGTTCATAAAGTGTTAACTGGTGAAGACGATCGTTTAATAGTCATTGTTGGACCTTGTTCTATTCATGATGTAGTTGCCGCACAGGAATATGCTGGTTTATTAAAAGCAGTAAAAGAAGATTTACAAAAAGATTTAATTCTCATTATGAGGGTGTATTTTGAAAAGCCGCGCACGACGGTTGGCTGGAAGGGACTCATTAATGACCCTGATATGGATACAAGTTTTAATATTAATAAAGGTCTTAGAGTTGCTCGTCAGCTATTACTAGATCTAAATAGCTTGGGTGTTCCTGCGGCGACTGAATATCTTGATCTAATTACACCACAATATATCTCGGATTTGATTTCTTGGGGTGCAATAGGTGCTAGAACTACTGAGAGCCAAGTTCATAGAGAGTTAGCTTCAGGCTTGTCTTGTCCTGTTGGTTTTAAAAATGCTACAGATGGCGGAATCAAAATTGCAATTGATGCGATTAATTCTGTTATGAGACCCCATCATTTTCTATCGGTGACCAAAGAAGGACGGTCTGCAATTTTTTCTACTACAGGAAATAATGATTCACATATTATTTTACGGGGTGGGAATAATGAACCTAATTATGATGCTGTTAATGTTGAAAAAGTAGCAAAAGGCTTGGAGGAATCTGGCTTGCCAGAAAATATTATGATCGATTTTAGCCATGCTAATAGTTTAAAGCAATATCATCGACAGTTAGTTGTTGCTGAAGATGTAGCTGAACAAATTGCTCATGGAGACCAACGAATAGTAGGTGTTATGGTTGAAAGTCATCTTAAGTCTGGCAGACAAGATAGCGTTGAAGGACAGCCATTAATATATGGAAAAAGTATAACTGATGCTTGTTTGGGGTGGGATGATACAGTTAAATTATTGAATGATCTGGCTAAGGCTGTTCAAAAACGTAGATTGGGGTTGGAAAAAGAAAAATGAAAATATGTGTGAATGGTGATACGCGTGAATATAACGAAGGTTCAGCCGTTGTTGATATTGTTGAGAGCTTAGGGCTAGTGGATAAGAGAATAGCTGTTGAGTTGAATAAGGAAATTTTACCTTATGATCAATATAATCAAAAATTGAATGATAATGATCAGTTAGAAATTGTGCAAGCGATAGGAGGTGGACAAGATGATATGTTTACCATAGCGGGTCAGAAGTTTTCATCACGACTTTTGGTGGGGACAGGAAAATATAAAGATATGGAAGAAACGCGTTTAGCAATTGAAGCAAGTGGTGCTGAAATTGTAACCGTTGCTCTTCGTAGAACTAATATTGGCCAAAATAAGGATGAACCTAATTTACTTGATGTAATATCACCCGATAAATACACTATTTTACCGAATACAGCGGGGTGTTTTACCGCCGAAGATGCAATAAGAACGTGTCGTTTAGCAAGGGAATTATTAGAGGGTCACAAGCTGGTTAAATTAGAAGTGTTAGCTGATCAGAAAACTTTATTCCCAGACGTTGCTGAAACTTTTTCTGCTGCAGAATTATTGGTAAAAGATGGTTTTGATGTCATGGTTTATACTAATGATGATCCAATTGCTGCAAAAAGACTAGAGGATATTGGCTGTGTTGCCGTTATGCCATTGGCAGCACCTATTGGCTCTGGCTTAGGTATCCGAAATCCATATAATATTTTAACTATAGTTGAGAATGCGACAGTACCTATTCTTGTTGATGCGGGTGTAGGAACTGCTTCTGATGCAGCGTTAGCCATGGAGCTAGGTTGTGATGGAGTGCTTATGAATACGGCAATAGCAGCGGCAAAAAAACCTATCCTTATGGCATCTGCAATGAAAAAAGGTATTCAAGCAGGCAGAGAAGCTTTTTTGGCGGGGCGTATGCCGAAAAAACGATTTGCCTCAGCATCTTCTCCTCTTGATGGGTTGTTTTTTTAAAGTTGACCCTTTAAAGATACTAAAGGTAACTAATTTATAAATGACCTTTCCAGAAAAAAATGCTCACCCAAGAATTAAGAGTTATATCCTTCGCCAGGGGCGGGCAACTTCAGGGCAGCAAAATGCTATTGATAAGGTTTGGGGGCATTACTGTTTAGACCCCTCTAAAACCTATGATTACACAAAAATTTTTGGCCGGAATGCTCCGCTTGTTGTTGAAATTGGTTTTGGTAATGGTAGCAGTCTTGCTGAAATGGCCTGTGCAAACCCTGATATAAATTATCTAGGTCTCGAAGTTCATCGACCAGGAGTTGGGCACTTAATGTTGTTACTCGAAGAAAAAGAGATAACCAACGTGAAGATTTATCATTTTGATGCCATTGAAATTTTGGAGCAGAAGATTCCCGATCAGTTATTAGCAGGTGTTCATCTATTTTTCCCTGATCCATGGCAAAAAAGGAAACATCATAAGCGGCGTATTGTTCGCCCTAGTTTTGTTCAACTTTTAAATAAGAAGCTGAAAAAAGGAGGGTATTTTCATACAGCAACTGACTGGGAACATTATGCAAAAGAAATGATCAAGATTTTGTCATCCTCTACTAATGGATTGGTAAATATAAATGAAGAGGGTGGTTTTTGTCCGCGCCCGGAATATAGGCCGCTCACAAAATTCGAAAACCGCGGCTTACTATTGGGTCATGGTGTGTGGGATTTAATTTTTAAGAAAAGATAGTAACTATTTTTAGTGAAGTAATATTAAATTATGCCGCTGCAACAATTGGTTCGGGCTGGGTTAGCTTTAAACGCATTGACTTGATAATCATAACTAGCTCTTTCCTTTGGGCTTTTAATGGCTCTAATTCTTCTTCTAGATTTGCTATGCTTTCCGCCACAGATCCTTTAGATTCACTTATTTTTCTAAGCATATGTAAGCGACTTTCTATTTGCTTCTTATGATCTTTTATTTGATGCATTAACGGTGTTAAAACGCTTTTGCACCATGACAAAGCATCACGTTGTGCTTGGTTTAATATGTTTCTAGCTTTAGTGATTAGCGTATTATAAAGCTTGTTTATCACTAAGCTTTGTTCAGTCATCGTGGTTTTTGAACTGCTTCGGAATGCTTCACCTGCTTCAAATATTTGTTCTAATTCAAATTGATACTGCTTGATTGAAAATAATTGGGGTTCGATTTCTTTAAAGCCGTATTCATCCTGAAATTTTTTATGAATCGCTTTAACCAAGAGGCGTGTCTCATTGGTCGTATCAACCGAATCTTGTAATAAATCACTAAGATCATCAAATAAGAGGCGAATATTTTGCTTCATTCCATAAGTCGTTAAGCTTTTAGACATATCTTCCTTGGTTTTTTTGATAATCGCATCAAACTTATCATTTGAAAAAGAGGCGATTAATTTTTTTGCTTGTACTGCAAAAACTTTTCGGCTTGCCTGAAAATTTTCGACATTAGTCATATAGGCATTTTGTCTATCCCTGGTTTCTGCCATTAGTTTGCCAGTCATTTCATGGTTATCAAAATCAACTTTCTTAAACTCATTAAGTTGAGCTTGCGCACCAGATAATTTTGTTTCGGTTAAACTGAGTGACTCAGAAACTAAAAAACCAATGTCTTTGTTGACTGTTTCCATCAATATATTTCGACGTTGATCCAAAATATCTTCTGACAAAAAGTTTTCTAAAATAGTTAGCCGGCTTCTTTCTAGCAATGGAGCATCAGATTTAACCTTTCCTAGTAAAGCTTGTTTAGCTGATACTGGAAAAACAAACTTTTCCTCTAAATTTAAAAGTGATGCTGATGATTTGATTTGTTTAAGAATAGACTCCTCATAACCTTCTTCTCCAGAAAGGTCATCCCACATAGAGTCAATCTTATTCATGACTACGGCTAAACCTTGTTTATTATTGCCTCTTGAATTACAAACATGGTTCCGCCACATATCCATATCACTTTTAGTGACGCCCGTATCTGCGGCTAATACAAAAATGATAGCCTGTGCACTAGGTAACAAACTTAATGTTAATTCTGGTTCTGTACCTAACGCATTTAACCCTGGGGTATCAAGAATGCATAAGCCTTCTTTTAGCAAGGGATGAGGAAAACTTATCATTGCATGACGCCAGCGGGGTATTTCGACTGACTCAGGGTTGATAATGCCTTGTTCTGCTGCTTGACGTTCGTTCCATAAACCTAATTTGTCGGCAGTATCTTTATCGACTTGTTTTGTTGAAATAAGTGCTTTAAAAGCCTCCTGCATTTGGGCTGGAGATTCACTATCCAGATCTATCTTGGTCCATAGCTCAGGATTTTGCTTGTATTCGATTAGCGAGGTATTTTCTAATCGGGTTTCTATATCTAATAACCGAATATAACTACCTTCTGAGTCATAAAATAATTCAGTAGGACACATTGTTGTTCTTCCTACTGCAGAAGGTAATAATCTTACGCCCGTCTCAGCAAAAAAGAGAGCATTAATTAGTTCAGTTTTTCCTCTGGAAAATTCGGCTACAAATGCAAGTGTAATTTTATCTGTTTTTAGACCATCTACAATATTTAAAATGGTGTCAGTACTATGCGGATCGCTTAGTTTATATCGAATACGCCATTCTTGGTACATTTCAATTGCTTCATGCAATCGTTTTCGCCATTGGGTATATTCATGTAAATGTTCTTTAAAATATAAATTACTCATGCCTAGCCTTTTAGTATGCCGACTTTCCTTAAAATAAAAAAAGGATATATCATTTTTAAACAATTGTAGTCGAAAAATGAAGATCTGTTAAATTTTTGATAAGTTTACCCACTGGTTCGAATTTTTCATACCAAAAAAATTTTAAACACCGTAATTTAAGCGATATTGCTTAATTAATTCTAGTTGTTTTGTAGAACTTTTATCTAGTTCTAAAAAAGCAATAATATTACTAAGTGAGATTATTGATATTACTGGTAATCCAAACTGGTCGTTGATTTCTTGAATTGCAGATGAATTGTCTTTTCCTGTTTCTTGTCTATCCAAAGCAATTAAAACCCCAGCTGGAGTTGCATTCATGTTCTTTATAATTTCAACTGATTCTCTAACCGATATTCCTGCAGTAATGACATCATCAATGATTAAAACCCTTCCCTTTAAAGAGCTTCCGACAATAAGACCTCCTTCACCATGGTCTTTAACTTCTTTCCTGTTAAAAGCAAAAAGGATATCCTGTTTAAGTTTAGAGTAAGCTATTGACGTAGCACTTACTAGAGGGATTCCCTTGTATGCAGGACCGTATAGCATATCTATTTCAAGTTTAGACTCTAATAATGTTTGTGCATAAAATTGCCCTAGTTTACCTAATTTTTCACCAGAGTTAAATAATCCAGTATTAAAAAAATAAGGACTGATTCTGCCCGATTTTAATTTAAACTCCCCAAATTTAAGGACATTGCAATCTAATGCATATTGAATAAACTGTTTTTGATAATCAAGCACAATATAGTTTTAAGTAGTTGGGATTATTTAAAAATAAGCCTCAATTGTTTAGTCATTGTAGAGTTATCCATATTACAGTAACTTTGATAAAATTTCGCTAATTTATGAACTTTTTTAATATTTCATCAAGAAAATTCCAGCCTTTTTCAGTACAAAAGTAAGTATTATCTTTTTTTGTTAATAGGTTTTGAGTTACACAGCTTGATAATGCTGGTTCTAAGGTAGATATATCAAGTCCTGTAGATATTTGAAAATGTCTAAGACTAAAACCAGTTTTAAGACGGAGTTGGTTCATTAAAAATTCTAAAGGTAACTCTTCAGCAGATATTTTAGTTAATGAAGCAGTTTTGTTTTTTAAATAATGTTCAGGACTTTTAGCTTTTAGGCTTCGAATTATGTTTGTTGGAGGTAAAAGGCTGAGCTTTCCATGCGCTCCTGCACCGATACCTAAATAATCTCCAAATTTCCAATAATTTAAATTGTGTTGGCAATAGGCATTTTCTTTGGCATAGGCAGAAATTTCATATTGCATGTAACCATGTTCTGAAAGTAATGCCTGACATTTTATTTGTCCATTAAAAATATCATCATCTTTAGGTAAAACGGGAGGGAATTTGTGGAAGTAGGTATTCGGCTCTAAGGTTAGTTGATAAAAAGAAATATGGCTCGGGTGCATTTTTATTGCTGTTTTGACATCGTCGGTCATTTCCTGAATTGACTGATTGGGTAATCCAAACATTAAATCAAGATTAATATTGTCAAAACCAGCTTTATGGGCAATCTTAATAGCGGTTATAGCTTCTTCTGCTGAATGAACCCGACCTAGTTTTTCTAAATGGTGGTTGTTAAAGCTTTGGATGCCTATTGAAAGCCTGTTAATGCCAATGTTACGATAATCAGAAAATTTCTGACTTTCAAAAGTTCCGGGGTTTGCTTCTAATGTAATTTCAAGGTTTTTTTTGAGAGGTATCAATTTAGCTATGCCTCTCAGTAAATGATCAAAACTAGAGGCTGAAAATAAACTGGGTGTTCCTCCACCGATAAAAATGCTACTAATAGTTTTGGCTGTATTGAGTAGTTTAAGGTCTTGCTGTAAATCATTAAGTAATGTCTCAATGTATTGCTGTTCTGGTGCTTCTGATTTAAGAGCATGCGAATTAAAATCACAGTAAGGACATTTTTTAATACACCAGGGGATATGAATATATAGGCCTAAAGAGTTCAAAATTGGCTTGCCGGTTCTTCAATGACTGGATTCGATAAGGTTCCAATTCCTTCGATTTCAATTTTAACCGTTTGTCCTGGTTTCATATATCCACGTGGTTTCATCTTAACACCTACACCGCTAGGGGTTCCTGTGGCAATAACATCCCCAGGTTCTAATGTCATTGCTTTTGATAGATATTCCACCATCTCAAAGCAATTGAAAATCATGTGTTTAGTATTAGAGTCCTGTCTTAGTTCGTCATCAATCCAGGTATTTATGTTTAAATTATGAGGGTCTTCAATTTCGTCTGAAGTAACAATCCATGGCCCCATTGGGCCGTGCGTATCAAAAGATTTCCCTAACATCCAGGTTGGTGAACGGATTTGCCAGTCGCGTACCGATACATCATTAACGATAGTATACCCGGCAATAACTTGGTTTGCTTTTTCTAAAGGAACATGACGGCAACGTTGACCAATAATAAAAGCAAGTTCGCCCTCATAATCTAATTTATCAGAGACCATGGGGCGGTGAATTGCCATTCCATTACCAATAACACAACTACTTTGCTTAGTGAAAAATTGTGGGTATTGTGGTTTTTCCAACTGTGTTTCATTTATGTGATCCGCGTAGTTAAGTGCAATCCCTAAAAATTTTCCTGGTCTAGGAACTGGAGCTTGAAGTTTTACATTCGATAAAGGAATACGATTTTCTCCACTGTTTATTAGCTTTTTTAAAGCCTGTTTTGCTGGTTCTCCTTGATTTAAAAAATCAATAATATTGTTTGGAATTCCAAAATTTCCTTCGCATGAGATAACTTCATCAGTAATAACTGCACCTAGGTGCATGGAATTATTATTGAGAAATGTTATGAGTTTCATTTTTTGGTTAAAAAAAGACTGTTAGATATAATATAAGATAATATAAGGTAACACAGGAAATGTCTGCATAGATTGTATATTTTATAATTAATACTAAACTTAAGATTAATTGAAAATTTTGTCTGTGGGTTGAATTGAACTGTGGTTATAAACAAAGCTAAATGTGTTTTTTTTATATTTCTGAGCTTATTGGTAACGAGCGCAGAAGCTAAGTCAACAAAAAAAATGTATCGCTGGATAAACGATGATAACAAAGTCTCTTTTTCTGATCAGATGCCACCGGATCAAATTAAACATAGAAGAGAAACTTTAAATAAACATGCTCGTGTGATTGATGTCGTTGAACAAGAGAAAACAAAAGCACAGCAAGCACTGGAGAAACGTTTAGTAAAGTTACGCATTCAACAGCAAGCTATTCTTCAAAAACAAAAAATTAAAGATAAGGTTTTATTGACTACTTTTCGTAATCAAGAAGATATAGAGTTAGCTTTAAAAGGGAAGATGCTGGCTTTAGATGGGCAAAGAAAAGTTGTCCAGGGTAATTTAGATCGGCTAAACAAGCAATTGAGGCAACAACAGAAAAGAGCCGCTCAATATGAGCGTGATGGACATCAGGTTCCTAAAAAAATTAGGGATGATATTTCATCCAGCAAAATGCAAATTGAAATGACATTGATTGAAATTTCTAAGAAATTTGAAAATAAGCGAAATACTAGAAAGAAATTTGAAGAAGATATTGCCCGATTTACCTTTTTAACTCAATCAAAGGTCAATAGCCATGTTCTTACCCGTAAGACAGCAGAATCAAAGGCTGAAACTGAATTAGGGGTTTATATTTGTGAGACTAATAAAATATGTGATAGAGCTTGGGTATATGCTAAACAGTTTATAAATACTTATTCTACGACAGATTTATATGTAGAAAATGAGCGACTGATTATGAGTAAAGATCCATCGAGGAATACTGATTTAAGTTTGTCTGTATCTAAAATGAATGTAGATAATAATAAATATCAGTTATTTCTTGATATTCGATGTTACAAATCATCTCTTGGAAAGGATTTATGTGCAGGTGTGGAGGCAAGGCATATCAGACATTCTTTTAGTGACTATATTAAGTCTGCTTTAAAGGCAGAAATTTGAGGATATAAATTTTGTTTTAAATGGAAAGTGGAAAAAAAATAATTTACATTCTTTTCTCATTTCCCATTCCCTAACGACTGACTAATAATGTACCAACACCTTGATCTGTAAATAATTCTAACAAGACAGCATGTTCGACTCTACCATCGATAATATGTACATTGGAAACACCTCCTTTTAATGCATCAGTCGCACAACGTGTTTTAGGAATCATTCCTCCTGCAATCGTCCCATCAGCGATTAAATAATCAATGTCATCTATTGAAAGGCCGGTTAGTAAATTATTTTCTTTGTCTAAAATACCTGCTGTATTAGTCAGTAATAGTAGTTTTTCTGCATTTAAGACTTCCGCCACTTTTCCTGCCACTAAATCGGCATTAATATTATAGGAATGACCATCGTCACCTACTCCAATAGGCGCAATTACTGGGATAAAATCACTATTACAGAGCATATTAACAACTGATGGATCTATGCTGCTAACTTCTCCCACATGGCCTAAATCAATAATTTCTGAAGCATTTAAATCATCTGAAATTTGTTGTAGATTTATTTTTTTTGCATGGATAAAGTCTCCATCTTTACCTGTTAGTCCAATTGCTTTACCACCATGAATATTAATTAAGTGGACTATTTCTTTATTGACCTGTCCTCCCAGTACCATTTCAACCACATCCATGGTTTCGCTATCTGTTACTCGCATACCATCAACAAACTGGGTTGATATGTTAAGTCTTTTTAGCAGGTGACCGATTTGTGGACCACCCCCGTGAACCACAATTGGATTTATTCCAACAAGCTTCATTAACACTATATCAGCAGCAAATTTGTGTTTAAGCTTTTCATCAACCATGGCATTTCCACCAAATTTAATAACAACTGTTTTACTTTTAAACTTTTGTATATAAGGCAATGCCTCAATAAGTACATGGGCTATTTCGTGTGCTGTATTTTTTTTCATAATTTATTATACGTTGAACAGGCTCTAAGAAAGTCGTAACTGTTTTAAACAGGCAAGATTATCTCCCCCATTTATATCTGGAATGATAATTAATTCAAATATAGTCACAGAGGAAAGGCCAAGGTAATGCTCTTCTATTTCACACATGGAACCTTGTGGATTAAAGTTCCACTGCTGACGTAGAATTTCCTGAAAAGTTTGTCCGTTATCTGGAAACCAGCGTAAAAGATATTCCTGAGTGCGTTCTATTTGAGTCTCTTCAAATGATAAATAAATTTTTTCTAACGTCTGTGGGACAGAAAACAGAAGACGGATGGTTTGCTCACCTGGTTCTGTAGCACGCCATCCATTATTGCCTTGATTTGGTAACAATGCGAACTCAATAGGGTATGCTTTATCTTCTGAGGAGATTTCCACTTCTGAAATTTTTTCTAAATCTAACCAGTACTCATTAGAGGAAGGTTTTTGTTTTTGTACTGGAGTTATAATTCTTTTACGCATGGGTGTGTCTCCTTATAACATATTGAAAAATTGCTAATTATTGAGGTTCTAAAGATAACTTTTATTTTTTGGGAGGAGGGGATTTTCATTACTAACAGCAACCAAGACTAAATGAGTCCAGAGCTTGTTTCAATAAAGAAAAATCAAAGTTATCTTCTAAAGCATTGGTTATCAAATTAATACCTGCTTCTCTTTCATCATCTAAATTAATCGTTTTTTCAGTAACATATCCAGCCCAATTCAAAATGGCTTGGCAGGCTTCTGGGTGATCAAAAACACCATGCAAATAAGTTCCCATAATTAATTTATCATCAGAATATGCTCCTTCAGGCTTCCCATTAAGTGTCATAACTGGTTTTTTTAAAGCGAACCCATGACTTGTCCCTGCATGTATTTCATAGCCTGATACTGGAATTTGACTGTTAGCTAAAAAACCTTTTATTTTTTGAAGATGTTTTTTTTCATTTAATGTAGTTTCCATTTTCAGAAAATTTAAACCCGAACTTGAACCTGATTGACCTTCAATACCTTTAGGGTCATGAATGGTTTTACCTAATATTTGGAATCCTCCGCACAAACCTATCAATCGACCACCATAGCGTAAATGTTTATTAATGATATCTTCCCAACCCATTTCTTTCAGCCAGGCTAAGTCATTTCTTACTGATTTACTGCCCGGCAGTATTATCAAATCAGCATGATGACAGTCGATTGGGTCTTTTACAAATTGAACGTCCAGATCAGGATGAAGGCGTAATGGATCAAAATCGGTATGATTACTTATTCTAGGAAAAAGAGGAATAACAATTTTAAACTCCTTTTGTTGATCGCTTTTATATTTATTTATTGCAACTGCATCTTCAGCGTCAAGATAAAAATTTTGCAAATAAGGTAACACTGCAAAGACAGGTTTTCCAGTTCTCTGTTCTAACCAATCTATGCCTGGTTGTAGTAAGACAATATCACCTCGAAAACGATTAATCACAAACCCTATGATTCTCTTTTGTTCGGTCTTTGATAATAATTCTAAGGTTCCAACAATATGTGCAAATAAACCACCTTTATCAATATCAGCAACTAGGATGACAGGACAATTGACTTTCTCTGCAAATCCCATATTAGCGATATCACCTTCCCGTAAATTTATTTCAGCTGGGCTACCTGCACCTTCTACAATAATTAATTGATATTTTTTCTTAAGGCGGTTATGTGAATCTAAGACAGCCTGCATAGCAATCTTTTTATAATGGTGGTATTTTTTTGCTGTAAGATTGTCTTTGACTTTGCCATGAATAATAACTTGTGCTGTTTTATCAGAATTTGGTTTTAATAGTACTGGGTTCATGTCTGTATGCGGAGGTTGGCCACAAGCTATTGCTTGAACAGCTTGGGCCCGGCCAATCTCACCGCCATCAATTGTTACTGCACTGTTTAAAGCCATATTTTGTGGTTTAAAAGGTGCTGTACAGACCCCTTTCCTATAGTAATGACGGCATAAAGCAGTCACTAGTGTACTTTTACCTGCATCTGATGTTGTTCCTTGAATCATCAGGGTTTGAATGTTTTTTTTTGAATACATTATTTAAAAAAAGAAGAAATGAATTAGATCCACATAATTATTGAGTGGAACTTTTTCAAATCAATAGTTGGAGTGGCTTTAAAAAAATGGTTTTGTAATTTTTAGATAGCATTATAATAAACTGAATATTTTTCAATAGATTTTATTATATGCTGAGCCGTACGAATAAGCTTTACATCATACTATTAATAGCGATACTCAGTTTTAGTGGATGTTTATTCGTTTTCAATAGCACAGTACCTACCTTACCTTTGCGCATTGGTATCTCTCCATGGCCAGGATATGAAACACTTTTTTTAGCACGTAATCTTGGGTACCTGGAAAACTCATCTATTCGCTTGGTCGAGTTACCTTCCGCAATTGAAGTTATGCACGCTCTTAGAAATGAATCTTTAGAAGTTGCCACTTTAACCTTGGATGAAACAGTGACATTGCTAGCCTCGGGCGTTAAACTTAAAATTGTGGCTGTTATGGGTATTTCTTCGGGTGTTGATGCCCTTTTGGCTCAACCTCAATATCAGTCATTACAAGATCTTAAAGGAAAACGTATTGGTGTTGAAAACACCGCGGTTGGAGCGACAGTTTTAGAATCTGCATTAGAAAAAGCAGGTATGAATCTATCGGAATTTGTGCGTGTTTCTTTAACAAAAAATAAACATAGTCAGGCATATACTGAAAAAAAAATTGATGCAGTGATAACCTCTGAGCCAGTCAAGTCTGATTTAATCTCTCAAGGGGCGTTGTCTTTGTTTGATAGCAGCTTAGCTCCGGGTCGTATTGTTAATGTTTTAATAGCTCGTTCTTCTATTTTGGACGCACAAACAAGTACAATCTGTTCACTGGTAAAAGCACAGATTAAAGCCCTATCTTATTTTAAAACATATTCACGAAAATCAGCGAAAATGATGGCTTCAAGACTCCAGATAGACCCAGAATACTTTCTGAAAAGTTTTCAAGGAATTATCCTTCCTGACTTTCTTGAAAATAGAAAATTACTCAACCCATCTGATATTAGTTTATATACTTCTGCAAAACAACTTGTTGAATTAATGCTTGACTATGGTTTTCTTAAGAAAAGACCCAATATAGGAAATTTTATAGATAATCGGTGTGTTAAAGGGAAAAACTTTGAATAGTTTAAAGAGGCTACCCATAAAAATATTTCTACCCGTTGTTATTTTGGTGATATTTTTAATTTTGTTTTTTTCAATGATGACTTATCAGTATTATGCGCAAATTTCTAACCTGGAGCGTACAAGTATGTCGATGATTAAACAACATTTATCAGTTTTGCAGGGAGAACTGGAAGAAGAGTTTAGTGAATATGATAGCTACCAATACGGAGAAAGAGCTGTCTCAGCATTTGGGGTGATGTACGAAACTCGATCCTTGTCTGTCATAGACGAAAATAACAAAATACTATTATCAACAAAATACAGCTGGAAAAAACAACAGGCAGAAAAAATCATTCCTGGTTTTGTTGCCAACCTTAGTTATGAAGTCAGGCAAAAACAAAAGCCTGTCATTTTTATAGCGCAAGATCATAAGAGTATCTATGCATATTATCCATTAAAATTGTTGCCCAAAATAGGGCAACCAAATTTACCTTTAGTGGGTGTTATTTTTCTTGATTATGATTTAAGCATTGCTCGTGCTCTTATTCAAAATAACAAATTAAATGAAGCCGGTGTTTTTGCAGTCGTTGGCTTGCTGTTTATGGGATTGTTAATTTCACTACTGAATGCTTTGTTAGCTCGACCAATACAACATCTATCTGAAACAACACTGCGTTTAGCCAAAGGAGAATTAGGAATTCAATTAAATGAATATGGACAAGGAGAATTGGCCGTATTAGGTTCAGTTTTCAATAAAATGAGTCAACAGATTGATGGGTATATTAATAAAATTCGGGGTAGTGAACGAAATTTATCAATAACACTTGATTCCATTGGTGATGCGGTCATTGTAACTAACGCATCAGGAAAAATAATTCGGATTAATCCTGTTTCTGCTAAATTGACCGGTTGGTCAGTAATGGAGGCAGTTGGAAAGCCATTG
>JAKIVF010000161.1 GCA_021647145.1 Methylococcaceae bacterium
CAAAACATATGTTAAGAGAGCATAAGATTGAACTTATCAAGACTAACTACTCTCCATCTCTATGTTTTTATTAGACAAGTAAGTTTAAATTTTACCGGGTGTGATTAAAAGTGGAGTAAATGGTTAGCTAAAAATGTTAGATTAACGATAGATCTGTTAGCCAAACCTAAGCATGAGAGTTGGTAAGCTACTTCTTTAAGAAAAAAGATAAATATTTTATCTTCACTTTTTTTAATCAGCCCTGATTTTACCTTGTAATTTAGTTTTTATTTTCTTATAAATTAGGTGCTGATATGCCAGTTAAATCAAAAATAACTGTATCATCAAATAAAGTTAAATCAATTGATCCGAATTGTTATGAGTGGATTTCTGTTGCTGCCTATTTTAAAGCTAAGGCCAGAAATTTTGAACCGGGAAAGGAGTTGGATGATTGGTTGGAAGCTGAGCTTGATTATATTAAAGTACAGATAAAATCTTTTTTTGTACGTTTTGAGGAAGATGGTGGTATGTCATTAGCTGAGTTACAAGAATTAGGTCGCTATGTTGGAATAGATCATCCAGAAGGCATTAATTCTGAAGTAGAATTGATTCGCAAGATTCAAAAAATTTCGAAGCACCGTCCTTGTTTTCAATCTAACTATAGAAACAATTGTGAAGAAACTGAATGTGAATGGCGAGTTGAATGCAAAAAACTAATCGCTGACTGGTATCATAAATAGATTATCTGATTTTCTACTTTGAATGAAATGGCTTCACACTACCGAGTGCACAAATGATTGAAAGTTTAATAAAGCATCATAATATAATTTCCATTGTGGGAAATATCATTACTGTTCACGTATCTCATACTAAAGGAACACAGGAAATTGTAACGCGTTTTGGTGACTTGGCGCGAATAGATGATGGAAATGACTCCCAGTCATTAGCACAAGTTATCAAAATAAATGGTAATGAAGTTTCGTTGCAATTATTCTCCGGAGCACAAGGTATTTCCACCCATGCATCGGTTCGTTTTTTAGGTCATTCTATGCAGGTGACTTATTCTAATAATATTCTTGGGCGTATTTTTAATGGGGTAGGGGAGCCATTAGATGGAGGTTCTTCTTTACAGCCCGACCCTAAAGTAACCATTGAAAATGCTTCGGTTAATCCAATGAAACGGGTGTTGGCATCCAAAATGATTCGGACTAACGTACCGATGATTGATTTATTTAATACCTTGGTAGAAAGTCAAAAAATTCCCATTTTTTCAGTGTCTGGTGAACCTTATAATCAGTTTTTAGCCCGTATTGGTATTCAGGCGGATGCGGATATTGTGGTGTTTGCTGGATTGGGTTTAATCTTTGATGATTTTCATTTTTTCCGTAGTCAGTTTGAAGAAGCAGGTGTTTTTGCTAGAACTGTAATGTTTTGTAATCTAGCTTCAGACCCCATTGTAGAAAGACTGTTAGTGCCGGATATGGCATTAACCGTAGCAGAACGTTTTGCAGTTGAAGAGGGAAAACGTGTTCTGGTTTTAATGACAGATATGACAGCATATGCCGATGCAATGAAAGAAGTTGGTATATCAATGGAGCATGTACCCTCTAACCGCGGATATATGGGGGATTTGTATTCTCAGCTTGCTAAGCGTTATGAAAAAGCTTGTGATTATAGGGGGGCGGGGTCAGTTACTATACTAAGCGTAACCACAATGCCCGGAGGAGATGTCACACATCCTGTGCCTGATAATACCGGTTATATTACAGAAGGACAGTTTTATTTACACAATAAAATGCTGGATCCATTTGGTTCATTGTCCCGATTAAAACAGCATGTGATTGGTAAAGTGACTCGTGAAGATCATTCTCAAGTCATGAATACCATGATTCGTTTTTATTCAGGTGCAAATGAGGCAGAACAAAAACAAGCCATGGCTTTCGAATTGTCAGCTTATGATCAAAAATTACTGCAATTTGGTCGGTTATTTAGAGAACGTTTTATGGATATTAATGTCTCATTAGCATTAGAAGATGCACTGGATTTATGCTGGCAGACGCTTGCAGAATGTTTTGATGAAAGTGAATTGTTAATGAAGCAGGTATTGGTTGATAAATATTTTCCTGTTCTTGATCCGGCACAAAATGCCTAGATTGTCTTTTAGTAAAGCAGCTTTGCATAAGGAAGATGCGCAGTTAAAACGCTTTAAACAATATTTACCTTCACTGGATTTAAAACGCCAGCAATTAGTAGTTGAACGGACAAAAGCAATGGTTCAATTAACCGATACTCAAACCCAAATAGAACGTTGTTATGCACGAGTTAAGGAGCAACTTCCTATGTTATCAAATGAACATGTTGATATGGGTGGTTTAGTGACTATTCGGCAAGTTGAGATGAGTGAAGAAAATGTGGTGGGTGTTAAATTGCCTTATTTGAAACAGATTGAAATTCAATCTGAACCTTATTCTTTGTTATCCAAACCGCATTGGGTTGATTTTCTTGTGGTTCAGTTAAAAGAAATGTTGGAATTAAAGATAAAACTGGACGTCGAACAAAAGAGAGTAGAAATTTTGCAACAAGCAGTGAATAAAGTTACTCAACGAGTCAATCTATTCGACAAAGTTTTGATTCCTAGAGCACAACAGAATATTAGAAAAATCAGAATTTTCCTTTCTGATACAGAAAGAGCCGCGGTAATCAGAGCTAAAATTACTAAAAACAAAAGGCTTAAGGGCGCATTTTAATGACTATTGTTGCACTTAAAAAAATCACTTTATGTGGCTTAAGACTAGAAAAAAATGAGGTTCTTGAAAAGCTTCAAGTATTAGGTAGCGCACATTTAATACCGCTAAATAAGCAAATTTTTTCTACTGAAATTACCACTGAAAAACTTACAAAAAGAGCTGTTGAGGCACTTAAATATCTAATTCGGTGTACAAGAAAACGTCACCAGATTAATAATGATGAAGATTTTGATTTAAACAATGTTGTGCAGCAGGCTTTACAAATACAAACTGATATTAGAACCCTAAACGATCAACGTGATTTTCTGATAAAGCGTATTGAAGAAATTAAACCTTGGGGTGATTTTAATCTGTCAACTGAGGATGATTTAGGGGGGGTGAAATTCTGGTTTTATATTGTTCCTAAACGGCTGATGAAGCAGTTGAAGAATGATTTAGTTTATCAGGTGGTACATGTTGATAATACACAGTGTTTTGTTGTGGTTCTTTCCGAGCAGGAACCACCTACAGCAAGTGTTCCCGTGCTAAGAACACATACCGGGAAAGTTCCATTGTCTGTGTTAAAAAGAAATTTGCAGGCGATAGAATTGGCCATAGAAGATAAACAAGCTGAAAGGCAATCATTAACCCGTTGGATTTCCTTAATCGCACAAAATCTAGCCAAAAATGAAAATGCTATTGCCTTAAAAGTAGCAAAGTCTTTAAGTCTGGATGATAAAGACCTGTTTATGATTCAGGCGTGGGTGCCTGTCAAAAAAATTTCAATATTTGAGGTTTTTGCAAAACATAATGGCTTGGTATTAATGGTTGAAGACCTTCAGTCGGAAGACCTTCCTCCTACTTTACTAGAAAATTCAGAATTGTTAGCTGGCGGTGAAGAAGTTGTTAAATTTTATCAAACGCCTGCTTATAATGACTGGGATCCCTCTATGGTGCTGTTTTTCTCTTTTGCTTTTTTCTTTGCCATGATTTTATCTGATGCAGGTTACGCAGCCTTTTTTGGTTTCTTGCTGGCCTTGAAGTGGAAAAATCTGGGGAAGGCCATGCAAGGAAAAAGATTACGCATGTTAGCCCTGGTTACTATTATTTTCTCAATTATCTGGGGCATTTTGACAGGCGGATATTTTGGTTTTAGCCCAACCGAAGATTCTTTTGCAGGGTCTTTAAAAATTCTGGATATTAATGATTTTGATAGTATGATGCGCCTATCAATAGCCGTTGGTGCTATCCATATCATATTAGCAAATCTGATAAAAGTTTATCAATCTAAAACCAAGAAAGATATGGTTGCCGCATTGGGTTGGATTTGTTTAGTGGTCGGCGGGTTTCTTCTCTGGCTGGTAAAAAGTGGTGTACTTAATGATCAATTATTGAATAAAGTAGCAATTTCTTTACTAATCATGGGTTCGGGGTTATTGTTGTTTTTTAGCAGTGAAAGAATAATAAAAAAACCCAGTGATGCTTTTTTGAAGATACTGGATGGACTTAAAAATATAACGGGAATTACAAAAATATTTGGTGATATTCTTAGTTATATGCGCCTTTTTGCACTGGGGTTGGCAAGTACATCTTTAGCGTTAACTTTCAATCAGCTAGCTGAACAAGTTTATTCTTCAGCATCTGGTTTAGGATTATTGTCCAGTATTTTAATTCTCATTTTAGGGCATTCTTTAAACTTAATGTTGTGCTTAATGAGCGGTGTTGTTCATGGTTTACGATTAAATTTTATTGAGTTTTATAACTGGAGTGTTTCAGATGAAGGCTATGCTTTTAAAGCATTTTCTAACAAAGGAGGTGTGTAATGTCTGATTTTATTTTGATTTTAGGCTGGATTGGTTTATATGCCCCAATGGCATTGGGTGCAATAGGTAGTATCATGGGTTGTGCAGTTGCAGGTCAGGCTGCTATTGGAGCCATGCTGGATACAGAAAGTGGCTATGGTCGTTATGTGGGGGTTTCTGCTATGCCATCATCGCAAGTGATATACGGTATTGTAGTTATGTTTACACTAAATAGAACCATTACAATCGAAAATTCACCTGGCATTTTTGCTGTCGGTACGCTTTGTGGATTGGCTTTATTATTTAGTGCTGTTTATCAGGGACAATGTTGTGCATCTGCGATACATGCTTCCAAAGCAAAGCCAGAAATATTTGGCTTATCTGTTGCTCCAGCAGCAATTGTAGAAGGTTTTGCTGTTTTTGCTTTCATTTTTGCTTTGGTTATCAGTAGCAGTATTCCTTAGGTATAGACTATGACTAAAACTCAACTACATATTGCTTCATCGGGTGTAGAGGCTTTGATTGAAAGACTCAGAAATGAAGGTGTAACAGCGGGTCAGAAAAAAGCAGAAGATCTGATCATTAATGCGCAGAAACATGCTGAGTGGATAATAGAAGAAGCTGAGCTAGAAGCAAAGGAGTTGATAGATAATGCACAGCAACAAGCTATTGATATAAAGGCTTCCGGAGAGGATGCTTTGCAACTGGCGGCAAGAGATGCTTTGCTAAAGCTACGCGATACATTACTAGGTAGTTTTAGCCACGAAGTCATGCGTGTAGTAGGCGAACAGATGACAGATAAAGCATTTATGCAGAAATTGATTCTCTCACTGGCAGGCACTGTTCGAAAAAAAACAGAGCTAGATGATCATAAAGATATTGTAATAAATTAGATTTACTAAAAAAACATCTCTCTTGAAAAACTGGATAGCTTCTTTGACCATTGACCTTTGTATTTCCCCAATTTTTATATTCAAAAAAACTTTTTAACTTTTCTCCATTATTCCCAGTATAACTTCCTACATATTTTCTAGCTTCTCCTGAACCCTTAAAAATTTTAAGTTTATTTTTATCGTTAAAATTAGATAATATGTTTGATTTATATTTTGATAAATCTAATGTATCTGCTACCAACTTTTTTGCTTTTACTCTATTATAATATCTTTTTATATTGTTTTGTAGGTTTTCTTTATATGGCTTTTCTAGTTTGTCAATTTTAGTGTTTAATTGGCTTAGACTCATCATTTCATAGTGTTGATCGGTTTTTTTGTCGTCTAAATTATCTAGGTCTGAAATATCAAAATTTATTTGATGTTCTGTAAAATGTGATTTTACAAAAGGCATTTTATCTTTATTAATATTAACAATTTTTTTAGGTTTTATATCCTCCATATAATA
>JAKIVF010000017.1 GCA_021647145.1 Methylococcaceae bacterium
CTGTCCCTAATGCCTGGCGTAACAAACCCAAAACGATCATAATTCGAGTAAACGATGTCATTGTTAATAACATTGAAGGCAAAACAGTCAACATTGTCATTAATGCTAAAATCTGAATCGTTACCGTATATGTTTCACCACCATTGGGATTAGTTGTGACAGTCAGCGCATCAACCCCAGGGGTAGCGACCGATACAACTGGCATTAATCCTACAAGCAAACTAACAACTATTTTATTCATTTAAAGTTCCAGTCATTATCTGTTTGAGTTTTTGAGAAAACTCACTTTCAGCATCCCTTTCTTTTACTTCTTGAACCACTCGATCATTTTCTTCAAGAACCAACAAGTTATTAATTCGTCCAGGCGAAACACCTAACACTATTTGCTTTTCACCCACTTGAACCAACATGACTTTTTCGCGACCTCCTAAAGATAAGCCTGCAATAACTCTCATTTTTTGTTTCGAATTTTCTGGCAATGCACCCATTTTTCTCATCAACCAGATACAAGCAAAGAATAAAGCTATAACAATTATTAGCCCTAATGCCCAACTCATCACATGATCAGAAGTAACCACTTTAGTAGGCTTCATACCATCAATATCCATAGCAGCATATGTAGATGAAATTGAAAATAAAAAAATAATGATACTCGCAATTAAAACTCTCAATTTATGAACCTAATTTTTTTACGCGTTCTGATGGACTAATCACATCAGTTAATCGAATTCCAAATTTATCGTTCACGACAACAACTTCTCCATGAGCAATCAACGTTCCATTAACCAATACATCCATCGGTTCACCAGCAAATCTATCTAATTCAATAACTGAACCCTGATTAAGCTGTAATAAATTTCTAATATTAATACTTGTCCTTCCTATTTCCATGGAAACTGTGACAGGCACATCCAGAATAACGTCTAATTTAATATCCTCTGGAGTAGAAGAACTGACTGTTGGATCTGTTTCAGCTTGCGTTTCTAATTCATCAAATGTTGCAGCCTCTACATCTTCAGCATCACTTTGCTCTTGTAGAGCATCACCCCAATCTGCTGCAGCCTCGTCTTCATTCTCATCAACTCCTGATTCTGCTTCGGCAGTAGCTTGCTCTTCCATTGCATCACCCCAGTCAGCACCTAAATCTTCTTCATTTTCACTCATTCTTTTTACCTTATTATTACTTTTGAATAGAACTCAATTTCTTTCGTTTCTACCCTAAAGAATCCTGAGTTAATTTTTCTGTTACTTGAACAGCATAATTACCATCTGATAATCCAACTTTACCCTTAAAGATATTGACATCTTCTGCTTTAACAGTGACTATTTCAGGCATTTCAATAGGAATAACATCCCCTTTTTGAAAGTTAATCACTTCTTTAATTGTCATTGTTTTTTCAACCAGCATACTATTTAAAGAAACTTCACTCCGAAGCACTTCTTTTCTCAAATTTTCCTGCCAAGTTCCATCAACTTCACCTCTATCACTTGATACTGCATCCAACAAATCTCTAATAGGTTCTACCATTGAATAAGGCATTGCTATATCAATTTTTCCCCCTCCTCCTTCCAACTCAACAAGAATGGTTGAAACAACAACAATTTCTGAGGGGCTTACGACATTAGCAAACTGAGGGTTTACTTCAGAGTTCAAATATTCCATTTCAATATCCATTACTGGTTTCCAGGCCTCTATTAAATCCTTAAATAACATATCAATAATTAAACGAATAACTCGCATTTCCGTTGGTGTAAATTCACGCCCTTCAACTTTATTGTAGAACTGACCACCGCCACCAAAAAAATTATCTACTGCTGTAAAAACAAGTTTTGGCTCCATAACTATTAAAGCTCTGCCTCTTAAAGGTGCAAAACGAACAATATTAAGGTTTGTTGGTACATAAAGGCTTTGGATATAATCAGAAAACTTTTGAACTTGAATTCCCTCAATAGAAATTTCTGCTGATCTTCTTAAAAAATTAAACAGAGAGATACGAAAATACCGTGTAAACCGTTCATTAATCATCTCTAATGTCGGCATCCTGCCTCTTACAATTCTTTCTTGACTTGCTAAGTCATACCCTTTTACAGTTCCTGATTCTTCTTCCTCTCCTTCTGTTTCTACCTCACCATCGTCAACACCGTGTAAAAGTGCATCAATTTCATCCTGTGAAAGAAGATCTGCTGTAGACATAACTTTAAAACCTCAATAAAAAATTAGTTATCACCACAAAATTAACCACCAAGCAAAAATATAATTTAATAGCCCTAGGCAACTTGCAATAAATAATCAGGGGGACTTATTGCATTACAAAAGAAGTAAAAAAAATATTTGTCACTTTGTTTTTCTTTGTCATTTTTTCCATAACCTCACCCACTACTCTTAACATTTCCCCCCTTAATGCCTCTTTTCCTTCAATAGTCATTAGACTTTTTGATCCTTTTGCACTAATTGCCATTAATAAATTATTTCGTATCATTGGTTCGTGCTTCTTAAGTGCTTCAATTGTCTCTTCACCCTTAACTAGCAATGAAACTGATACCTGAATTAAGCTTGCTCCAGAGCCTTTAGGGAAATTTACGACTAATGACTTTTTCATATCATAATAAATATCAACACTCGCTCCTTCTTCATCTTCTTCTTCATCTATAACTTCCTCACTCGCCTCGCTATCTAATTCTTCCGGGTTACCCATAAAAAAATAGTATCCAGCACCTGCGCCTGCTAATAATAAAATGACTAAACCTATAATAATCATTTTTTTTGAAGACTTTTTTTCATCTCCATTTTCTACTTCATTTTCTGCCATAATTCCTCCTATTCTGCTTCTAACTGTAGACTATTTTTAGCAAATTACTCACCATAACCATTTAATATTTGAATTTTATTTATTTCTAAGTATGTGTATTAATTATAAAAATAACTCTCAATCAATAAAACTACAGCTATTACTATTACTATTACAATAAGCAAGATAATCTTTAATAATCCATTTGAAGACTATTTAAGTAACAAAGATGCCGAAACCACCAGAAAAATATATTTTTGTCTTTTCTATCTCTTAGCAATCAACAAGCCAAAAATTTATTACATAATAATTACATATGGTTACAATACAATATTAGATTAACACAGCTTTTTTTAAACAAAAAAAGGGAGTAAAATTAACTTTTACTCCCTTTTTCTATCCAAATTTTTGGACAATCAATTTTTCTTAGATTCTATATTAATTAACTCAAATACTAACTCCTCTTCTAAATCATACTTTGTTCTTTAGATAAAATAATTATCAGTTAATTTAATCATCTCTAAATTTATCACAGTATAAAATATACTCTACTTACTAATAATAAAGCATATTTAGGTAAAAAAACTAGCTGTGCTCAATTTCATAAAGATTACTTTTAAAGTTTTACCTGATTACCCACAAGCTTCTGCCGAATCAGTAGATGACTTGTAAGATATTGAAAAATAATAAATATCTAATAATTAAAATTCAACTTGAACTTTTAACTTTGATCAGGTTAAAAAATAACCATTATTTTTCATAAGATTACATTTAGCTTTTTAAAGTGGCGGAAGCTTGTGGGGAATCAGGAAGTTTTTTCATTATAAGTAAAAACCATTAAATCTATTTTTTTTAAAATGCACAGCCCGACTTCACGCCAAATCGTTTTAATAATAATACCAACGGACAAAAACCAGTAAAAGAAGCCTGAACTAAATTAAGGCCGACAAGACCTGTTAACCATAACCAATTCAATGATAAATATATTGCCAAACATAGACTTAGTAATATAAATATTCCAGCAAAAAACATTACTAATCAATCAATTGTCATAATTTCTCCCAACCATACTTAGTCATACTATATTTCAAACAAAAATGTAGTATACACAAATTAATTAGTATATTATTATTTAGTTATAATCCTAGGCATAAAAAAAGTCCGTTTCCGGACTTTTTTATTTTTCTATCTTTCTATTTTAAACATTCTTCTCAATAGTAAACTAATCTAATAAATCCAGAATATCTTGGGCAGCAAGCTTTTGCTCATCATTTCCTTTCTCAAATGCTTCCTGTGCAATCACTTTAGCCGCATCATAGTCTCCCATATCAATATATGCTTTAGCTAAATCAATTTTAGTTTCCATTTCATCCATATCGGTTAAATCTAAAACACCTTCTTCTGAATCTTTTTCTGATAATTTATCAAAATCAAAATCAAATGTCTCAAACTCCTCATTTATTTTGCTATCCGTACCGCCATCAACTGAGTCAGAACCATTAAGTTGAAATTCACTTAAATCAAAATCTATATTATTTTTATCATCTTCGTTAGAGTCTTCTTTATCTAGTTTTTGATCTTTCTCATTTTCATCAAAAATAGATAAATCAAATTCCATTTCATTTTCATTATTTTCTAAAGCTTCTTCCTTTGCTATATTGTTAGCATTGGTATCGGAACCGGAACCGGAATCATCATCTATATCATTTTTAGTAACAATATTTTCACCTGATGAAGACACCACTTCTAACTCACTACCCATTTCTACAACTTTTGACCAAAATGATTGATCCTTATTTTTTCCAGATTTTTCTAGTTCCGTTACATACTTTTCAAAACCACTTTTATTTTCATGAGCATGAAATATTTCCAATAACTTTAACTTACACTCATCTCTTTCAGGTTGATCGACAATTGCCTGACGCATTAACTCTTCTGCTTGTTGATACCGTCCATAGGCCAAATAAACATCTGCTTCTAAAACAGGATCAACATCTTCACTTAGGTCTTTATCAAAAGTATGGAAATCACTTGATGAAAATTCATTCAAAAAAGAACTATCTTCCAATGGATCTTCAAGAGAAGGCATTTTATCTGAAGAAGAATCTACTCCCTCATCATTGTCACCTAAAGAATCAAGAGGGATAATTTCACTCGCAGATGCAAAAATGCTGTCATCATCTATAGCATCCTCATCCTCTTCTCTTCCTTTACGCCATAATGCCCAACCAAGCAACCCTAAAATAGGAAATACTATTGCACTTAACATAGGGGTGGAGAGTGTTTCTTTTTCTGGCGAAACTGGTTCAGTCTCTACTTTTGTATCTTTATCATTTACTATTGGAGCTTCCTTAACAACCGGCTTCGTATCTTTAGCCGTGATTACTGGCTCTTCTTTAGGCTCAACTTTTTTATCAGAACCTTCCGCTTTTTTCACTTCTATCTCAGAAGTGTTTTTTACTTTACTCTGGTTTTGTAAGGCAGCAATTTGCTCATCTTTCAAAACTAGCATTTTTTGCACCATTGCTAATTGCTGCTCCAATTTTTCCATTTTGGCTTGCATTGCAAACCTTTCTTCTGAACTTAAAGAAGGAAAATCAGTTTGTTTTACTTCTGTTTCATTACTTTGTGAATCAACATTTGCATCATTTTGGGATACAACAACTGTTGTATCAGCAACTTGTTCTTCAGTTGGTGCGGTTAATTTTACTTGGGCATGGATACCTTTAGTTTTCTCTAAATTAGCTTGTAAATTAGTATTTACAACACCCGTCCATTGATCAGTCTGAGCTTTAAAAGCTAACTGTGCATCTTCTTTAGACAAGCTTAGAATTACTTCTTTTTCTGGTATTTTAAGTGTTTTACCCTCTTCTAAAGCATTGACATTATCTTTATAAAACGCATTTGGATTGGCCTTAAATATGGCCATCATCATTTGCGCCCTTGTAACATCATTGTAATTATTCGTCTTCTCCGCAACCTTCCACAATGATTCATTTCTTCTAGTAGGTCCATATTTCCCATTAGAAAATGTATCCTTCACTATTTTTTTTGTTTTTTTAGTATTAACCTTTGCAACCGTTGTATTTTTAGCAGGCTTTACTTCCACTACCTCCTTTGGTTTTTGTACAACAGGTATGACTGCCTGTGTATAAGCAACTGGAGGGTCAACCAAAACTGTAAATTCTCGATAAAGATTTCCTTTATCCCAGCTCACCTCTACTAAAAAATCTAAAAATGGTTCTCTCAACGCTTCTTTTGAACTTACCTTAATAACAGTTGATCCATCAGGAGCTTTAATAGTTTCGAACTTTATTTTTGATAGAAAATAATTCCAGGGAACACCTGCCTCATCAAATTTTTCTGGCGGTGCTAGTTTCACATTTATATCTGAAACATTTTCTCCCGCAGAAACAAACAATGCAATTTCAGCATCAAGATTCTGATTAAGTGCCGAGTGCAATTTAATATCGCCAATTCCTAATGGGAATGCACTCACAGGTGCCAGCAACGAAATAGCCGTTATTGTTTTAGTTAAATTGCGCACAAGTTTCTCCTTTACAATTTTTTACCACAGTGTTATACCAAGTTGAATCATATTTATGTTTAATCTTAGACTAGATGTATTTTTTTACTAGTTCTTCAGCAATTTGAATGCTGTTTAATGCTGCCCCTTTACGAACATTATCGCCAACCACCCATAAATTAATACCTTTAGGGTGTGAAATATCTTCTCTAATACGTCCGACAAAAACATCATCATTTCCAGAGGACTCAGTTACTGCCGTTGGGTATCCCCCATCAACACGTTCATCCAATACTGTGATTCCTTGTGCATTTTCCAACAATTCTCGAACAGTATTTACATCAATCTTTTCACGAGTTTCTATATGTACAGCTTCAGAATGTCCATAAAAAACAGGAACACGCACTGCCGTTGGGTTAACGTTAATAGTCTCATCAGAAAATATTTTTTTTGTTTCCCACACCATTTTCATTTCTTCTTTGGTGTATCCGTTATCCATAAAAACATCAATTTGCGGCAATACATTAAATGCTATCTGTTTTGGATAAATTTCCGGGGCAATGGGCTTCCCATTCAATAATTTGGCAGTTTGAGAAACCACCTCTTCTATTGCCTCTTTCCCAGTCCCCGAAACAGCTTGATAGGTGCAGACGTTGATGCGGTCTATACCTACAGCATCATAAATAGGCTTTAATGCAACCAGCATCTGAATCGTAGAACAATTAGGGTTTGCAATAATTCCACGAGCTTTATATTCAGCAATTTTTTCTGGGTTAACCTCAGGAACAATCAAAGGAATATCATCGTCATACCTAAATTCTGATGTATTATCAATAACCACACAATTTGCCTCCGCCGCTTTAGGTGCATATTCCTTGGATATTGAGGCACCTGCAGAAAACAGCCCAATTTGAACTTTAGAAAAATCAAATTCAGCTAGGTCTTTAACAACTAAATTCTTCCCTTTGAAAGGAATCCGTTTACCAACTGAGCGACTACTTGCCAAGGCATAAACTTCACCTACCGGAAAGTTACGCTCTTCCAAAATTGACAACATTGCTTCACCTACTGCCCCAGTAGCACCTACGACAGCCACATCATAACTTTTTGACACTCAACATCCCTCTAACTAAATTTAATAAGCCTAATATACTTTCGTAACTGTAAAACGTGAAAAGTATGACATCAACCTAAAATTTCAAATATTTTCTTAGTAATATCGCTTACATTACCTACCCCTGAAACAGAACTAAACTTCACTGGTTGTTCTTTTGAAGAATAAAAATCGACCAATGGCTTTGTTTGCTGGTGGTAAATATCAAGCCGTTTTTTTACAGTTTCTTCTTTATCATCCTCTCTCTGTATTAATGACTCCCCAGTGAGATCATCTATACCTTCCTCTTTAGGTTTTTTAAATTCAATATGATAGGTACGCCCTGAGGCCAAATGTACTCTTCTCCCGGCCATACGCTTGACAATTTCAACATCTTCTACTGCAATTTCAATCACGTGATCAATCTCGACCTGCATATCAATCAAGCCTTCTGCTTGAGCAATTGTGCGTGGAAACCCATCAAGTAAAAACCCTTTTTCACAATCTGGTAAAGCAATACGCTCTTTAATTAAACCTAAAATAATTTCATCAGAGACCAGTCCTCCTGCATCCATTACTTTTTTTGCATCTATACCTAGTGGAGTTCCTGCTTTTACAGCACTCCTTAACATGTCGCCAGTGGAAATTTGAGGAATCCCATATTTTTCTGTAATGAACTGTGCCTGTGTTCCCTTTCCTGAACCAGGACTACCTAAAAGGATAATACGCATAAAATAACTCCAAAATACAAAATGATAATTAATTAAA
Source organism: Methylococcaceae bacterium (assembly GCA_021647145.1). Classification (GTDB taxonomy): domain Bacteria; phylum Pseudomonadota; class Gammaproteobacteria; order Methylococcales; family Methylomonadaceae; genus QPIN01. The sequence goes on from JAKIVF010000017.1 coordinate 8,177, forward strand.
AATAATTATTTGTTTAATAAAAAAGACCAAAAAAATTAAATAACTTTATTATTCTATCTTAATTACTGTTCACATGTGTTTAGAGCCTCTTTCCTCATTAATAAATTTCCTACTATTGACTAACTTCTATGTTGAATATTTTATTTACCCGAAATTTTAAGAGAAAGAATCTTGTAAAAAAAATAAATTTCTTTACTATTAAACAATTTTTCCAATAAATTAAAAATGAATTCAAAAAAAATTATCCTTATCTATTTACGATCCATTCAGTTAAAAACAATCACTTTTCACTAATTCGGCAAGAAAGACTAATAATTCCATGCCTTTACCAATTCTTAACGACCCTCTGTCAGTTTCGTTCAAATAACTATTATTTTCATATGACAAAAAAAAAATTGAAAGCCAAACTAAGAACTGGCTCACATCATTTATCATCCCTTATAATATTTGCCCTTTTGCCAACCAAGTTAATCAGCAGGGAAAAATCCAGTATTCCGTCATTGAATCAAAAAAAATTGATCAATGTCTAGAAGCTATTTTTACCGAATATCAAAGATTAGACTCCCAACACGAAATTGAAACAACCCTGGTTATTTTTCCACATCAATTTCCCTTGTTTGTCGATTTTCTTGATTTTCTTGGTTTAGCAGAGTCTCTTTTAATCGATCAAAATTACGAAGGTGTCTATCAATTAGCTAGCTTTCACCCTGACTATTGTTTTAAAGGTGAAGATATATCTGACCCTGCTAATTTTACAAACCGCTCCCCTTATCCAATGTTACATATAATTAGAGAATCTAGCTTAGAACAAGCTTTGCAATCTTATCCAAACCCTGAATTAATCCCAGAAAGAAATATCAAGTTAACTAGGGAGCTAGGTCTTCAAAAAATTCAGGCAATATTAAATAATATAAAGCAAAGATAAATTAACCAGCTAAGCTAAATTTCGTTAAAACTATTCAACCATTCACTTTAAATACACAATTAAACTAAGCATACTTTATGCCAACCCTTCACCCGTTACTTATATCAATAACCTAAAAGAAAAAAAGATTATAATTTAAAGTCTTTTCGAATTATCCTTCTTAATTAATCACTCACTTTATTAAACCTGTCACCTTGCAGAGACATAAAGACTTGTTTCCTGCCTCTACTTCATAACTCCTTGTAACTGATAGAGGCTATTTTTAGGCTAATGACAGCAACCTAAAAAACTTAGCCTTAACATCAGAAAAATTAGTTGATCGCTATACTTTATTCAAACCGTTGAATATCTAGCTCCATTTAATTTATAAGCACAAATCCATTCTTGATTACTCTCAAAATTCTGCCAAATCTATGAAAAAACATACCTGTAACCAGCTGAACTTATAACAGTTTTACAATACAGAGTAATTTTTACTAATGCGAAAAAAGTTGGTTCCCACTTCCGAATTCATTTTTCAACCAAAACAACACTGTTATGAAAAAGGCTCTGTAGCTCAGACTATAAATGAAATTTAAATAGGCGGAAGCTTGTGAGTAATCAGGAATCCATTTAACGAGGAAAAATTACACCATGGATTGATGGAAGTCCGAACAGAATTTTTTGTAGAATCATTCTCAATTATGAACTATGGTCATTATTGAGGGTAATTTAGTACTAAAGCATAAGAATTGCTAAAATTTTTCCAATCTTTTTTGCTTCAATTTTTCACAAAAAACGGCACTCAATAAAAAAGATATTTCCTTCTAGTTATGCAAAAGCATGCCGAGCTGGCTAAGCAGACTGTCTCAATTTGGTAACAATCATTTCTTTAGAAAAACAGCAGAAAAAGTTCTATTGATTAAAAACTTTCCTGACTACCCACAAGCTTGCGCCGAATCAGTAGATGACTTTGTAAGGTATTGAAAAATAACAAATATCTATTAATGAAAATTTAACTTAAACTTTTAACTTTGATCAGGTTAAAAAATAACCATTATTTTTCATAAGATTACATTTAGCTTTTTAAAGTGGCGGAAGCTTGTGGGTAATCAGGAAAACTTTTAAATTACATTTTACACAGTCACAATTATTAAATTTATATCGTATTGATTTTTATTAATAACAACCACTGTATGGGCGCAGAAGGTAGAGCGGCACATAGATGCTGAGGTATTAATAGCTCCATAAGTATTCGCACTGTCACTTGCCGAAGTATCAGTATTTCAAGCAAAGTTTATACTGCGAATACTTTTCGAACTATTAATACTAAAAGGCACATAGCAAGTATGTAATCATTTTGCAACTCTGCTTACCAAGAGAAAGCGACTGCTAGAAATCTGCACCTGTATCCGCATGACGTATATTTCCTTACTTTTGAATTTTGATTATTCTTCTTTTTGAGCAACTTTTGTTACTTCTGTATTTAAATTTTCGGTTTTATCTACGTCCTTACTCGTTTCAGAAGATACTTCTGGCTCTACCCTCCTAATCACATTTCCTTCCACATCATAAACCACACCATCAACCTCATTTTCAAACTGTTTTTTTTCCTTTTTACGAATAACATTTCCCTCCACATCATATCTCACCACACCTTCATCTATAACTTCCGGCTCTGGTTCAGCTGTCACTTTTTCCATAAAATCAACAAACCATTGAGTATCTTTTACTCCAATAAGATCTGTATCACTAAGAATGTCTTCGGCAGAGGGCAAACTTCCACATTCCCTTGATAACTCTAATGCTTCAAGGCATGCGTCCTCTTGCCCACGTAATCCATAAATACACGCTAAGTTATAGGTAGCACTTCCTCGTTGAATACGCTCTGCATTCTCAAAAAACTCTCCTGCCAAGTCATAAAGTTCATCATCTGCATTAATTTGCATAATACGAGCTAAATCCATATAAGCTACACCACCATCAATCGCTGCACCTAAATGATTTGGTGTAACTAATAAACAAAAATTAAATTTAGAGATCGCTTCCAAATAAAGCCTAACACTGTCCTCTTCTTTAGTTTTAGCTTGATGTAAAAGAGCAAAGCCCCAATTAAATAAGGCCTCTCCTGTAACTAAGTCACCTTTTACTACATCTGCAAAGCCTTGGTATGCACTAATATATAGCTGATCTGCTTTTGCCCCCTCATTTGATCGAGCTTTTGCCGTTTGTTTAATTGATGCCTTTAAAGTTGATTTTTTATTGATTCCACCAAACAATGCCATTAATTTCTACCTCTTTAAGAGTTTTTTAGGGTTATTAGTATAGAATAACAGTTCATCCTAGAAAAATCAGTTGAACGCTATATTTTTACCCAAACTATTAAAGATCAAGCATCATCAGATTTGCTAGCTCCCACACATTTGTGTGAGAAAAATTGCCCATGCTTTTTCTAGAATCAACTTTAATATAATCACCATCTAATGAGTAAAGAAGATATAAACCTAGAAACCTCTCAAATACCATGGCATGATCTACAACGTTTTTTTGCCAGTGGCATGGCTATTTATATCGCTGAAGATATTGACTTGGTAGATGTGGCTCATCAATTTTCAATAGATAATAAGAGTCAAGTAGAACAATGGCTAAAACAAGAAAAAATAGCACCCGTTTCTGATCAACAGGCCTTAAAGTGGTTTAATGAGAATACAACGGTGTGGTCTGTCGTTATAAAGCCCTGGATATTAGTTCAAGAAACAAACAATTTATGACCAATAACAACTCTAAAATAGGTCAAGGAATGATTTTTCTTGCCTGGCTCATATTTCTAGCTCTTCTGACTTTTAGCTTCAATAGTTATCTAGAACAACAAAAAAATCCAAATCAGAATATCTCGACTAGCTGGAATAAGAATGTTGCCGAAGTCAGGTTAAGTCAAAACCGTTATGGTCATTATCTGGCTAATGGCCAAATCAACCAAATTCCTGTCACTTTTATACTCGATACAGGAGCAACTCTTATCAGTATCCCTGAATCAATTGCACAACAGATACACCTTAAAAAAGGTTTTCCAACTCAAAGCAGGACTGCTAATGGTACGATTACTGTTTACAATACGCGGTTAGAATCGGTTAGAATCGGTGCAATTGAGCTTAACAATATTCGTGCAACAATCAACCCACATATGGAAGGAAATGAAATCTTGCTAGGAATGAGTTTTATGAAACATATGGAATTAACCCAGAAAGGAAAAGAACTAATGCTTCGGTACTAATAATGAGAACGTCAATCATTGTATATTTTATCGTGCTATTTTCAGCTTTATTTTTTTCTAATACTGCACTTCCTCATGCCGGCTCTCATGGTAACGATGAATGCATTATAAATGTTGATGGGTTTAATATCCGTTTAAATGGTTATCAATTTCAAGGAAAATTTCCAGAAAAACATTATTGTCGCCATTTCCCTTATTTAGGGAAAACAATAATAAAAGTTGATTCTAACACTGAAGACTTAAATGGTATGGCTGTAGAGTTACAACTATTAAAACGAAATTCATGGCTAGGAATACTTCTACAAAACAAGGATGCTTTCTCTATCATTAAACATAAGCAATTACAGTTTTTTTCTAATCAAGTTGTATCCATTAGTGCTGACCTAAAAGACCTAGACTTCTATGCAATCAAGTTAAAATTACATAACAAAAATAACAAAGTAACTGAGCAACAATTTATGTTTATTGCTGGCCTACCCTTTACAAAAATCATGGTTGGTATTGCAGTTATATTACTTTTATTTATTATTTTTATTTTTTTCAGGCAACTAAAAACAAAGCAGTGAAGCACGCATATCCCAATATCAACACAAATAAAAAATACTATTTTAGCTAAATCAACCTCAACATTTCATCAGTTGCACTCACCAACGCGTCTATCATTTCTTCTCCACTAGCTATATGCCCAGCATTGGATAAAACAATAAATTCAGCTTTGGTTAAACTCTTTGACAAAGCAAAGCCTGCTTCCAAAGGACAGACTAAATCATTTCTCCCATGAATAATAATTGTAGGGATATTCTGTAAAACTTCACACCCTTCCAATATCTGATTTTCAGTGATGAAATATTTATAAAAAGCATAATGTATCTCCATCTGTACCAGCTGTAACATTTTTTCTGTTACATGAGATGATTGCTCATCTTCTTGATAATCTTGCATTAAAGCAACCTGACCGCCCCACTCCATCCAAGCTTTAGTGACCCGCCTTTTTGCCAACTCATCATCTCCAAAGACAACATCATATAAACTTTTCACTAAATCAGTTGATGTATCATCAAAGACACTAGCCACTAATTGCTGCCACTTTTCTGGATAAATAAGCCCAACCCCTTCATTTACAAACCAATCTAAATCCTTCTTTCTTGCTAAAAAAACACCCCTTATAATCATGGCTAATACTTTGTCTGGGTGTTGCTGAGCATATAACAAAGTCAGTGTTGCTCCCCAAGATCCCCCAAACAAAACCCATCGCTTGATTTTCAATTGTTTTCTAATTCGCTCCAGATCATCAATTAAATCTTGAGTCGTATTCTGTTCTATTTCACCAAAAGGCATCGATTGCCCACAACCCCGTTGATCTATCAGAATAATATGATATTTTTCGGGATTAAAAAAACACCTATGCCTGGGTTTTGTTCCAGAACAAGGCCCTCCATGAAGAAAAATAACAGAAATACCCCTTGGGTTTCCAGATTGTTCGACATAAATAGAATGAATACTGTCTGTTTGTAAAAAAAAACTATGGAAAGGTTCAATATCAGGGTATAAAGTTTTCATGGTTTTTCGTGAAAAATTTTTGCAACTTTAGTTTCTTAGGAACAAAAGTTTAATATCCCCCCTTGCCCCCCTAATTATTATAATTTTTTTCTTTAAGATATAAAAAAAGGGAAGGCTTTAACACCTTCCCTTTTTTGCTTTTATAAGTTTTAAAAAACTTAGAATTTAAAGCCAACAGACCCACCTAAAGTAAATCCGTCTGTATCAACGCCATCCACATCATCCGGAGTCCAATGGTACCGACCATCTAGACCTGCAACAATGCCTCTAAACAATTCATATTCTACACCAGCACCAAAGTTCATACCCGTATTTAATACTGTAATCGCATCAGATGGTGGACTGATAATATTAAAATCAACACCTACTGGAATAATCCATGGTCTAAATTTGCTACCATGCATAAATTTAATTTTCGGTGATACGTTAATTCTTAACATATTAACAGTAACTGTCTGCTGAAGATCAGTTGGCACACCACCTGTTACGCCATCAGGACCTGTTGCTGCAGTTAACAGGTTATCAAAACCATTATCATGTTTTTCGCCTACCTCTGAATAGTCTAAGCCAAATTCAATCATGAAAGAGGTGTTGTCAGCAATACCAAAGAAATCATTATTTATGTTGAAATCAAACGCTGCACCGTAGTAAAAAGCATCCTTATCCGTTTCGTCAGTTAACAGATCATCACCAACTCCAAATAAACCTTCATTTGAACCACGAGTATTTTTAAAACGAGACCAACCACCACGAACTGACGCTAAATTATCCTTACTTGCTCTATGGACAGGCGTATTCTTCATAGAAGCCATCCACTGATCTAACTCTTGTACTTTTGCCGTATCAGCATTTGTTGCCACTGCCTTTACACGGTTTAGCTCTGCTTGCATCGATTGCATCATAATAGCCATTTCATTAACTTGTGCTTCTAATGCTGCGGTTTTTTCTGCTTGTGTTTGAGCGACTACTTGTGGTGAAACTAAAGCTCCTGCCATTGTTAATATCGTTGTAGCTATACCCAACGCAATTTTTGTTTTTTTGATCATTTGCTTTCCCCCTCATGAGGTTGTTTAGTTATTGTTAAACTGATTTTGTTGAAATACAACAAAATTTAATTTACGCTACTAATAGTAGCAGTAATTTAACTTTCATACAAGTTTTACCCTCCTTTTTTTAATCTATTTTTATATTAAATTTCAACTAGATACGGAAATATTCTAAAATAAAACATATGTTTGTTCAAAAAAAACAACATATTCAGCGCATTCACATCTACTGTATACTATCTTTTGAAGCCACTCACATACTAAATTCACTTTTAATCTTCAACCATCAAATATGACTCAAACCACAGAGATCACTATTATAGGAAGTGGTATTATTGGTCTGCTAACTGCACGAGAGTTTTTGCAAGCTGGCTACAGTATCACTCTTATTGATAAATCTCTTTCAGGCCAAGAATCATCTTGGGCTGGTGGAGGCATATTATTACCTTTATATCCCTGGAGACAAGAAAAGGCTATTAGTACTTTAGTGATCAAAAGCATCAGTAATTATTCAACTTTATCAAATGAACTCTATAATTCTACTCAAATAAATCCCGAGTGGTACGATTGTGGACTACTGATCTGTAAAAACCCTGATATAGAGCTAGCAACAAATTGGTGCACCACTTACCAGATCCCATTCCAAGAGACGATTCCTTCCTTCATAAATAATTTCAACACAAAAACAAAAAACCCTTTATGGATGCCAACTATTGCGCAAGCTAGAAACCCCCGGTTATTAAAATCTTTAAAAGTCTACCTGCTAAATGCTGGCGTCAAATTTATTGAAAACAGTGAGGTTATTAATTGTGAGTTGAAAAATAATAATATTAACACTCTTTCAACAAATAAAGAAAAAATCAAGGTGAATCAATTAATTATTAGCACAGGCGCATGGACAGGAAAACTGGCAAAACAATTACTGCCCACCTCTTTACACTCACCTGAAATACATCCAGTAAAAGGCCAAATGCTTTTATTTAACGCTAACCCTGATACTTTACCGCATATGGTATTAGACAATGACCATTACTTAATTCCACGTCGAGATGGTAAAATTTTGGTGGGTAGCTCGGTAGAGCATTCTGCATTTGATAAATGTACAACCAAAGAAACCAAAGAAAAATTATTTACTTTTGCAACTGAACTTTTCCCTATTCTAAAAAACTTTCCTTTATGCAATCATTGGGCAGGGTTACGTCCAGGAACAAAAAAAGGCATTCCCTATATTGATAAACATCCAGAAATAAAAAATCTAGCCATTAATGCAGGACATTTTAGGAATGGATTAGTGATGGGACCCGCTTCTGCCCAATTAATAGCTGATTTAATTTTAGACAGAACACCCTGTGTAGATCCTGCCCCATACCACCTTTAAAATTTTTATGATAGATAAGCCTATTTAATTATGGTCACCTCTATTAATTGTGGGTGAGAAATTATTCAAAATCGATACTATTGCGAAGGGTTTCAACGCTGAGATTAGATATTTTGGACTCAATTTTTCCATTCATTAATTAATAGAGGTGTCCTTATGTAAGTTTCTATATAATTAATATAAAAAAGTAAGAACCAAGCAGTTATTAGCTATGAATCTTTATCCCATACTCCGCCCCATTTTATTTTCACTTGACCCTGAAGCAGCCCATTATGCTACGCTTAAATTATTACATTTAGCAGATAAAACAGGCTTGTCAGTTATATCCAAACCTAAGGTAGAGAATAAACCCATTAGTATAATGGGGCTCAAATTTAACAACCCAGTTGGGCTTGCTGCTGGTTTAGATAAAAATGGCGATTATATAGATGCCCTTTCAGCCTTAGGATTTGGCTTTATAGAAATTGGTACAGTTACACCCAGGCCACAACCAGGAAATCCTAAACCTCGGTTATTCAGACTACCTGAACATGAGGCAATTATTAATCGAATGGGGTTTAATAACCTAGGTGTAGATCACCTACTACAACAAGTTAAACAGGCTAACTACAAAGGAATAATAGGCATTAATATCGGCAAGAACTTTGACACCCCAATAAAAAGTGCCACTGAAGATTATTTAATTGGGTTACGAAAAAGCTATACCTTGGCCAGCTATATTACTCTTAATATATCTTCTCCCAATACAAAAAATTTACGACAATTACAACAAGGTGATGATATTAAAAACCTGCTTTACTGCCTTAAGGAAGAACAATTAAAACTACAAAAAATACATGGTCGATATACACCTTTAGTTGTTAAAATTGCGCCTGATTTGAATGATGATGAAATAGTTCATATTGCCAATTTATTAATGGAGTTCAATATTGATGGTGTTATTGCGACTAATACCACAGTTTCTAGAGACCTAGTAAAAGGACATATTCATGCCAAAGAAATTGGCGGTCTAAGTGGCTCTCCTGTAAGAAAACAATCAACTCATGTTGTTGCAGGCTTAGCATCAGAATTAAACAGCAAACTCCCTATTATCGCTGCTGGTGGCATTTTATCTGGCAAAGACGCTCAAGATAAATTAAAGGCCGGAGCAAGCCTTGTACAAATTTATAGTGGTTTAATTTATCGTGGCCCACAATTGATTGAAGATATTTTAATAACTTTATAATTTCAAAGAAACCAAGGGTGGAAAAATAAATAACTTGCACACCCCCAAGCACCAACTCATATTGTTCAACTAAACTTTAGAAAACCGAGGTAAAATAATGAATTATAAAATACTAATATTGCTTCTTGTTTTTTTTTGTAACTCATCAATACATGCTGCAACTTACGCCGAAGAAAAACTAAAAAAAACTATTAAAATAGCAGAAGAAGGAAATGCTGAATCACAATTTAGACTAGGAGTTATGTTTTATTATGGGACTGGAGGTGTAAAAAAAGATCGAACCCAAGCTGCTAAATGGTACAGAAAAGCCGCAATTCAAGGACATTCTTCTGCAAAATTCAATTTAGGACAAATGTACTCAACTGGAAGTGGAGTAAAAAAAGATAGTAGCTTGGGTGCTATGTGGATTCGTAAAGCAGCTAAGCAAGAACAATTAAAAAAAACCAATAAAGCTTATAGCACATCTTTTGAGATGAATCTTATAAGAGCTAAAAATGGCAAAGCATCTTCTCAGTACAATATAGGACAAATGTATCAATTTGGAAATAACGTACAACAAGATCATAAAAAAGCCGTAGAATGGTACAAACAAGCAGCAGTACAGGGTGACTCTTCAGCACAAGCAAGTTTAGGCAGTTGTTATGACAACGGAATAGGAGTGGAACAGGATAAACAAATAGCACTTACTTGGTTTTTCAAAGCAGCAAACCAAGGCCACCCAGCCGCCCAATATAATTTAGGGATAAAATACTTCAAAGGTGAAGGTCTAAAACAAGATTATACTCTGGCTACTGAATGGATTCGTAAAGCCGCCAAGCAAGGACATGCTTCTGCAACCCGAATATTACCAGCTGTAGAAAAAAAATTAGACCCATAAGTAACTCTAAAAGCTAGATTTTGGCTTCTTAATTTTAAGAAGCTAATAGACAACTCTTCTAGACTTTAATTACTCGAATATAATTAGTTCTTAAAATATCAAAACCATTCCCACTTTTGCACTGCAAGAGATAACAATTAGATTATATATCTATCCTTCAAAAAAGGAATTTATTCAGGTTTTTCTTCTCTTGTTATCACCATCTAAAATTAACCAAATCGTAATGAATCAACATTTCTTTCTTTTCCACTTGAAATAAAATAAAAAATCGAAAGTATTATGAAAATACAAAAAAACGGTTATTTTATGCTATCCTTTAATGTTAGCTACCAAGATATTAATAAAAAAAATAGCTATTTCAACTAAATAGAATCAGAATATAAAGTTAAGCAGGTATCAAATACAACTCTATTTTTAATTTCTAAGCAGAATAAATTTTTCACTAGGTTTCAATCTTTAAAAAATTACATTTATATGATCAGAATATATAACCATTATATTTCTACAGTATTTTTAGTCCTCTTTGTTATTGAATATTGCATTTTTTTTGTCGCGATGTATTTCGGCAATGAACTTCGGTTTTTGTACACTCAATCCTGGTATTCTGATAGCCAAATAGTATTAGAAAGCTTTCTTTTTGCAACTACACTCTCAATTTCAATGGCTGGAATTGGTTTATATAGGCGAAACCTTGGATTAACAGAGTATGAATTACTTTCTCGCACATCAGTCGCCTTTTCTGTTTCTATTCTAGTACTCGTCACAGTTTATTATATCTCCCCAGATTTTATTATCGCAAGAAGTATATTAGTTTATGCTTTAATCATTTCACTCATCGGAATGTTAATTTGTCGTTATATGTTCAACAAATTAGCGGGAAAAAGTTTATTACAAAAGAAAATTTTATTAATTGGCTCTGGGAATAATGCAAATAAAATTCTGAACAACAAATCAGGTTATATTCATAAAGGCTTTGATATTATTGGATGTTTTTCCACAACCCAAGAAAAAACAATTGTCCCAATCCATGCTATTTTAAACGCTGATGATGCCAATAAAACTATATTTGACATTGTCCATCAGCATAAAATTAATGAAATCGTCGTCGCACTTGATGACAGAAGATCATCGATGCCTGTAAATGAGCTTTTAGACTGTAAAATCTCAGGCATTAAAATAATTGACTTACTATCTTTTTACGAGAGGGAAAAAGCTTGCTTAGACCTAGAAAACTTAAAACCAAGCTGGATGGTATTTTCTGACGGTTTTGCACAAAGTGGTTTAAGAACTATACTAAAAAGACTGGTTGATATCAGTGCAAGTTTCTTTTTACTTGTACTCGCACTTCCAGTTATGCTATTCACTGTTTTGGCAATTTACCTTGAAAGTGGCTTTAGAGCACCGATTATTTATCGACAGACAAGAGTAGGTGAAAATAATAAAAACTTTGATGTTTTAAAGTTTAGAAGCATGAAAACTGATGCCGAAGCACAAGGCATCCAATTTGCAAAAGTAAACGATACACGAATAACGAAAGTCGGTACCTTTATTAGAAAAGCTAGAATTGATGAACTCCCTCAAATTTTTAATGTTTTTAAGGGCGATATGAGTTTTGTTGGCCCGAGGCCTGAACGTCCTATATTTGTTGAAGAATTTGAAAAAAACATCCCTTATTACCGAGAAAGACACCGTATAAAACCAGGTATTACTGGATGGGCACAATTATGTTATCCCTATGGAGAAAATGAATACGATGCAATTCAAAAACTTCAGTATGATTTATATTATGTAAAAAATTACAGTTTATTTCTAGATTTGACTATCATTATACATACTGTAGAAGTTGTATTATGGGGTAAAGGCGCAAGATAATAAATAAACTTATCTTTACTCTAAATTTTGTTGTCTTAGAATGTATTCAACCAAATTAATATTTTATCCCAAAAATTTAGTATTAAAAACAAGCAAACTAAAATTAAATTTCCCTACTTAAATTAAAGCTCTTACCAATGCCTAATAGTGATCTGAACAGTCTCAATACTCCTTTATGTGTCGACCTTGATGGAACATTGATCAAAACAGATTCATTACATGAGCTGTTCTTACAACTGTTAAAAAAGAAACCCTTATATTGTTTTATCGCGATATTCTGGCTATTAAAATCTAAAGCTAATTTTAAAGCAAAAATTTCTGAACATGTCCAGCTTTCACCAGAAAGCCTTCCTTATAATAAGGATGTTATCGACTATATTAAATCTCAGTCCTTGCAGCGAAAAATAATTTTAGTTACTGGTGCAAATATAAACGTAGCTAAATCTATTGCAAATTATCTAGATTTATTTGATGAGGTCTTAGCATCAGACCCAAATATTAACCTAACAGGTAACAATAAACGGCAACATTTAGTTAACCGCTTTGGTGAAAATGGGTTTGAATATATCGGCAATGATAAAGCAGATTTTTCAGTATGGTCTTCAGCCAGCCGAATATCAGTTGTCTCTAAGAATAACAGCTTTATAAAACAAGTTAGAAAGAAGTTTAATATAGAAAAAGAATTTCAACTAGAGACACCATCAATTAAAAATTATTTCAAAGCTATTCGACTACACCAGTGGGTAAAGAACTTATTAGTTTTTGTCCCTTTTTTTCTTGACCATAGATTCAATGATCTTAATGCTATTTTCCTCTTAACCCTTAGTTTTCTATCTCTTTCTTTACTAGCTTCGTTTACTTATATAATAAATGATTTGTTAGACTTGGAATCTGACCGCCTAAACGACTATAAGCGTCACCGCCCTTTTGCCTCTTGTTTAATATCTATTAAACAAGCAATCGTATTGATGCTTGTTTTATTCATTTTCATCATTATAGCTTTAAGTTTTCTTCCACTTACTGTTATATTTGTTTTGATGATATATCTAATTACTACTTTATCTTATTCATTTTATTTAAAAAGTGTCGCAATTTTAGATGTAACAATCCTTGCAGGGTTATTTTCACTAAGGGTTATCTGTGGTGTTGTAGCCATAGGGGCTGAGTGGTCTTTCTGGCTACTAGCATTTTCTATGTTTTTCTTTCTTAGCTTAGCCTTTGCCAAACGCTTTTCAGAAGTTGACAACCTTAGACGCGAAGGTAGAAATAGTACTGTGGGACGAGGTTATTATGTAGAAGATCTCCCTATGTTAAAAAGTTCAGGCATAACAGCAGGCTATATATCTATTTTGGTAGTCGCACTTTATATCAACAGTGAAAAAGTCCGTGAAATGTACTCCCACCCTGAAATTTTATGGCTAATCTGTCCTCTTTTGCTATATTGGATTGGTAGAATCTGGATGATTACTGGTAGAGGTAAAATGCATGAGGACCCTATAGTTTTTGCCATTAGAGATAAGGTCAGTATGATCACAGTATTTTTATGCTTTATCATTGTACTCAGTGGAAGCGTATTACCAGGTTACTTATTATGAACAATTATAGAAGCTGGGCTTATATTCCACCTTTGGAGCAAAAAGCAGTTAGACCTAGCTGGCTAGACTTCAAATTTGAAAAAGATGCCAAATCATTACTTCCTTATGGAAATGCTCGGAGTTATGGTGATTCATGTTTAAACTCTGAAGGTCTAGTTATTGACAACCGATCTCTTGATCATTTTATTGAGTTTGATACAGAAAAAGGCATTTTAAGATGTGAATCGGGTACAACATTCTCAGATATTCTCGCTCTAATTGTTCCACAAGACTGGTTTCTTCCCGTAACCCCTGGGACTAAATTTGTCACTTTAGGCGGCACTATTGCCAATGATGTTCATGGTAAAAACCACCATCAAGATGGCTCTTTAGGAAGACACATTCGTTACTTTGAACTGAAGCGATCTGATGGAAAAAAAATACTATGTAGCCCTAACGAAAACCCCGAATATTTCAATGCTACTATTGGTGGCTTAGGTTTAACAGGGTTTATTAGCTGGGCAGAAATTCAACTATTAAAAATACCCTCGGCTTTTATTAAAGTAGAAACAACTGCTTTTCATGGCCTAGATGAATTTTATGAACTTTCAGAAAAAGCAAATTCTAAGCATCGTTATTCTGTTGCTTGGCTAGACTGCGCTTCTGGAGGTAAACAATTCGCTCGTGGCTTATTTATGTCGGGCGATCATGCAAATTACGATAGAAAAGAGAAATCGGCAATACGTGAACCAAAAATATCTATTCCATTTAATTTTCCACAAAAAGTAATCAATCGCTACACAATAAGAGCCTTTAACGCACTTTATTTTAATAAAAATAAATTAGTCAGCGCAGGGAAAACAACTTATCAACACTATGATTCTTTTTTCTACCCGTTAGATGGCATTGGAAACTGGAATCGTATTTATGGGAGCCAAGGGTTTTATCAATACCAATTTGTTATACCCTCTTCAGAACGGTCGACAATGGAACATATTTTAAATAAAATAGTCGATTCTGGACTTGGGTCTTTCCTGGCAGTACTGAAAGAATTTGGTAACTTACCATCACCCGGCATGTTATCTTTCCCCCGACCTGGAATCTGCTTAGCACTTGATTTTGCTAATAGAGGCGAGATAACTTTAAAGCTTATAGAAGAATTAGACCAATTAGTTATGGAAGCCGGAGGCGCAGTTTATCCTGCGAAAGATATTCGAATGTCTAGCAAAGCATTTCAACAATACTTTCCAAACTATGAAGAATTTAAAACATTTATTGACCCGAGGTTCTCCTCGGACTTTTGGAGAAGAGTAAGTGGAAGATAAGCCTAAAAATGAAACCATTGTAATTTTTGGCGCAACATCCGCTGTAGCCCAAAAGCTTGCACAACTCCATGCTCAAGCAGGAGATACATTAATCCTGGTAGCAAGAAATAAGGATAGACTTAATACTGTTGCTTCAGATTTACTTACTCGCGGCTCCCCCCAAGTAGATTGTTTAACAAGTGATTTTGATATTATTCAAGATCACCCAAGTTTATTAAAAATAATTGAAGAAAAATCTTCAAACATTTCCAAATACTATTTTTTCTATGGCATTTTACCTGATCAGAAAGAATGCGAAGCTTCATGGGAAGTTACACACAAAGCATTAATGACAAATTTGTTAAGTGTTATGTCACTCTTAACTAACATTGCTAATAGAATAGAAAAAGAAACCAATAGAGGTCTTATTGTTGTTTCATCAGTAGCAGGTGACCGAGGTCGCCAATCTAACTACATTTATGGGACTAGCAAAGGGGCTCTCACTATTTTTCTTCAAGGTTTAAGAAATCGCTTACATAAGTCAAACTGCACTGTCACTACCATTAAACCTGGTTTTATTGACACGCCCATGACACAAGACTTTAAAAAAGGCGCACTTTGGGCGACTCCTGAGAAAGTTGCACAAGACATCTATAAAGCAGCCTGCAAAGGAAAAAATGAAGTATATTCACCAAGCTTCTGGATGGTAATTATGCTTGTTATAAAAAATATTCCAGAAACCATTTTCAAGAGATTAAATTTATGAGTAGCTATATCCCACTAATACTTTTTACAGTTTTTACCAATTTCTTTTCACAAATCTTGCTAAAAAAAGGAATGACATCAATTGGTAAGTTTGAATTAACGCCTTCTGGACTCATGTCCTCCGCTATGGATGTTATTTTCAATTGGTCTATAATTTTAGGGATTTTGGTAATGGTCATTAGTATGGCCTCTCATTTAGTTGTATTATCAAGAGTAGAAATCAGTTTTGCCTATCCTTTTCTTGGACTATCATTCGTTCTTGTCACTATTTACGGGCATTTTTATTTAGCTGAAGCAGTTACAATGTGGCGAGTTGCGGGGGTACTGCTCATTTGTTCCGGTGTTGCATTAGTTGCTCGCACATAAAATTAAAAGAGATGTAAATTTAATAATTTTCATCCCTAATCTAAAAACTTAAATAGGATCTATTAATGAAACATATTATCTTTGGTGGAGATGGATTTCTCGGTACCGAATTAACAAAAAAACTAACGGCTCGTGGAGAAAAAATACTTATCTGTGACAGAAAACAAACCCTTGCTTCAGGTATTTATGAGAGCGATCAGGTTTCTTATTTTAAGATGGACGTTAAAGAAACAGATACTTTCAAAGATATTCAAACTGACTCAGATGATGTTATTTATCATTTTGCGGCAGAACTCTTGGTTCCAATTTTAAAAAGAAGCGAAAGAAAAGAATATTTCTGGAATGCGTTATATGTAGGTACGACAAATGTTCTAGATTTTATGCTGGAAAGGAAATTAGACAAGCTTGTCTATTTTACGACTGATATGGTCTATGGACACACAAAAACAGATCCTCGCTTTGAAGATCACCCAAGAGAACCAATTGGTCCATACGGTGAAGCAAAATACCAAACTGAACTTCTTTGTGAAGAATACCGTAAAAAAGGAATCGATATCACCATTTTTCGCCCTAGATTAATTATAGGCCCGGGTCGTTTAGGGATTTTAGGAAAGTTATTCAAACTCGTTGATGCCAACCTCCCTGTACCTATGATTGGTAATGGTAAAAATTATTACCAATTTATCTCTGTTAGTGATTGTGCTGAAGCTTGCTTGTGTGCAGTTGAAAATGGTTTTCCAAATGAGGTGTACAATTTAGGCTCTCTTAATCCTCCGACAGTTAAAGAGTTATTAAATAGCCTAATCTCCGCAGCAGATAGCAAATCTTTTGTAATTCCAACCCCTGTCTCAATAGTAAAATTAGCCTTAGCCTCTCTAGACATAATAGGTATGCCTCTGATGGATCCAGAGCAATATTTAATCGCAGACGAAACCTGTGTTTTAGATGTCACTAAAGCAAAAAAAGAATTAAATTGGGTGCCAAAGGATAATGATACAGACCTTTTAATTGTTGCCTATACGTCAAGTAAAAAATAAATAGAGAGTTGCTGAGTTAGAAACGCACATAAACTTAATTCGTCGACGGCTAGCGCGATTATTTCTCTGCCTCCACCATGCGCCCCGTTGCCTGTTCTGTGCTTTTCTCCTACACTAAAAAAAAAAATAAAAAGTTATGAGTATGAATAGAGTTGATGTATGGGATGGCTGGCGTGGAATGGCCATCATTTTTCTTCTAATCGGGCATTTTTTTGAAGAGTCATTTTTATGGATTGAAATAGGTCGTTTAGGTGTGGATGCTTTCTTTGTACTCTCTGGAATGCTAATGAGTACCATACTTTTCAAAAAACGTATGAACCTTAGAGATTTTTATATACGTCGCTTTAGTCGAATTATCCCAGCATTTTCCTTGTTTATTTTAGTTTCTTTTTCTTTTGCAAAAGTCATTAATCTTGATTTCGAAGCATTAGAAGTTGTAACCAATCTTACTTTTCTTCGCACCTATATTCCATTAGACCCCCATATTTGGAATACAAAAGTTCCAGTTCAGCATTTATGGTCACTTAATGTTGAAGAACACGCTTATATGATTATGAGTATCATGACTTTATTATTCTTTCGGAATACTAATGCAGCCTATGCATTAATTATATTAGGATTAATTTCTATTTGTTTTTGCTTTTTCTATTACTCTAACGAAACATTAGCTCCAACAAGATTTGAAATTCGAACAGAAACTGCAGTCAGCTTTGTTTTTTTATCCGCAGGGTATCACCTACTTAAAAAAGATTTAAACACCAATAGTTACCACCATTTACTTCCGGTTCTTACTCTAATTGGAGCTTTTGTATGTTATCTTGATAGCTTTCCAAGATGGCTAAGCTTTTCCTTAGCCCCTATATTGTTAGCCTATACTCTTAATCATATACATGAGGCCAACAAAGTACTTCGTAATTTTCTGGAACTAAAAATGATCCGATTAATGGGATTGTGGTCATTCTCAATCTATTTATGGCAACAACCATTTTATAAATTTAGCTGGAAAATCCCTGGCCCTCCTTATGTTAGTATGATTCTGGCCATTATTATTGGCATGCTCTCTTTTTATCTATATGAACAACCAGTCAGGTCATGGATTAACAAACGATGGACAAAAAACATATAGTAATTCTGAATAATTTTAAATCCATTTAGATTTCACTATGTATTAATAGTTCCATAAGTTCTCGCACTGTCACTTGCCAAAGTATCAGTATTTCAAGCAAAGTTTATACTGCAAATACTTTTGGAGCTATTAATATGAACGTCATAGTTACCTAGGTTTTTGTTTTCTTGGGTCGAAAAACCAAACAATCAAAGCAAGAAATTCAATTTATTCTTTAAATCAATAAAAATATACTCTATCCTAGTTTATACTATTACTCAATTACTTATACTCTCTCTTTCGAGTTTTAGCTAAAAATTATGTGTAAGTCCAAGTAATACAATGATTTTTAATATATGAAGATAAAATAAACTTATGTTTACTAGCTTTAAAAACCACAATTTTATTTCCCTGAATTCATTACTTTCTAAAACAGCTCATTGGTTTATTGTTGCATTAAGTATTTTATTATTTATTTATGTAATCAATTCACCTCGTGAAAAATGGGATATGTTGGGATATGCTGCTTCAGCAATTGATCTTAATATTTCCGATGTAAACTTCATTCATAATTATGTTTACGAAGAATTTGAAGCTTATGCTAATGAAGCGGATTTCAAAGAACTTACAGGAGAAGATGATTATCGTAGTACTATGTATAAAGATGCCGAGGCATTTTATCAACAAATCCCCTATTATCAAATTCGAATTTTTTTTATACTTTTGATACTTTCCCTAACAAAAATGGGGATCAACATTTTCTTAGCATGTCATCTAGTTTCAGCCACGACAACTTGCTTTGGTTTATTAGCTTTTTATTATGCATTTAAGAAAGCAATTCATCCTATTTTTTGGCTAACAGTACCAATATTTTTCATTAGTTTCAATGTATTAATAGTTGCTCAAACAGTAACTGCAGATTCACTTGCATTTTTCTGGTTAGGAATAATTTCTTGGGCATTTATGCATGAAAAATGGAAAACATTTTTCTTTTTACTAGTTTTATCAATATTAGTACGAACTGATATGATTCTTTTAGTTGCATTATTTACTGGATACTTATTATTATTCCGGACTGATTTACGTCTATTTAGCTCTATTTGTGCTTTTTTTTCAGTAGGTACATATTTTTTCATCAATAATTATTTTGAAAATTATGGATGGCACACTTTATTTTACTTTGCATTCGTCTCAGATATGCAAACTACTCATCCAGTTGAATTCTTATCATACAAAATCAGTATTGAAGAATATTTATCTGCTGTAAAAAAGACTTTAAAACTTTTTATTTCGGATCGGGCAGTTTTATTATTTGAAATTTGTGTATTAATACAACTGATAATTCTTTTTCTTTCTCAAATAAAAAGTAATTTATCAATTAGAAATAACTTTTTTACCTTATTCAATAATCCTGTTTTCATACTCACCATAATATCAGTATGTTATGTTCTAATTCATTATGCATTGTTTCCTCTGCTACAATTTCGTTTCTTTGTAGGTCAATATATGATATCTGCACTTGGTTTATTATCTGTCATTTCAAAGCTAGTTGAACAATACACCAACACCTCTTCTTACAACCTAAAAGAGCCATCATAAAAAAATTTATCAGTATATATTTTCCCAACTGATAAATAATTCAAAATAAGAAAGGGGTTTCTTTTTATTTGACTGAATATGTAACTGCCGGTAGCAAATAATCACGATATTCATTAGGATCTCCATCAAGCCCAGCTTCAGCGGCTTTAACTATATTGTACATTTCTCTGACCGTAACATAATGGAGTATATAATTGGTACCATCATTATAACAAGATTCAAGATAAGAGAACATCTCATCCGTTTCTTTTCCTAATAGTGTATCCATGTCTCCTTCTTGGGTACCATGCGTATGTATTTTTACAAATTTCCACTCTGGGCGCCCTTTCACATGAATGTCAGAATCAATCCATAAATCTATACGATCTTTACTTGGAGGAACAGCAGCTCTAACATCCGCAGCTTCTATCTTTGGCATCAACCCAAACTTCCTTTGTTTCCAATTAAGTCCTAAAGGTCCTTGTATAATCATTAAATCACCCGATGGCTTGCCATTTACCTCTACATCACGACCTGTGTTATGTGATTTTGGCTTTTTTGGATCATCTTCCGCGTAATAAATACTATTAATTTTTGCGGTCTGTGTTTCACTTGGAGCAGAAGGCAAAGTAAAGTCTGCATAACAACCCGTTTCTTTCAGCACTATTAGCTCATCATTTACACCACACCAACGTCCATCAGCTCTAGAGTTATCTAAAGACCAATTGCCGTGGATAAATGCGTAAGCAAGTTCACCTGTTTCTGGAAATCGAGATAAAACACCATGATTGGCATTTAGCTTTTTTGCAAAACAAGTTAAAGTTTCACGCAAATTTTCACTGGTATCATCATCGTGATGAAGGTGAACCTCAATTTCACCATAACCTTTTTCACACAAATCAGTTATCTTTGTAAGATGTTCTTCCCTATATTCTTCTTCGGGGTAAAAAAATGTATGCTGAGGATATTTCCCATCGGCATCTTTATGATTTTTACATAATTCAGGGTAGTCCTTCATCCAACGGTCAACACGAGAACGCTCAACTTCTATATCAGGTGATTGCCACTGAGGCTCATAATGATCTACATAACAAAACATAATATGTTTTGGACCATTAATTTCGTCTTTTTTGGATAATTTAGATTTAATATATGACATTAACCATATATCTAAATTTTTCTTTTTTAAAATAAGAAAAAAACTGATAACAATAATTATTAATAGTATTACAATTAACTCCAACATTTTATTATTCTCCAATCATATTTAGCGTTCAGTTCTTTCCCATGTACCTTTAGAATTCCCTGATAAATACCGGATAAAACCATGTGCTAAAGCAGCATTCATATATACTAAAAAAACAGGTAAAGAAATGAATGAAGGAAATTGACGTGAATGAAAATACTTAACAATTAAAATAGTCATAACATACACACTTACCTGAATTAATAAAGTTAATTGATACAAAGGTTGATCAAGCAATGTTATATTAACCAAAAATAATAAAACCATTAAGTGTGGTGTGAACCAGCGTATTACTTTATGTGAAACATAAGTAAAAACACGCCACTTATGCTTCGGGTTTAACCCATACAAAAACCGAAAAAATGCTTGGTAATTTCCCGCGCCAATCCTTACTCGCCTGCCATACTCTGCAAACATATCTGGAGCAACTTCTTCTTCAGCAACGGCCTCTGTATCGTAGATTACTTTATGTCCATCGAGACCTATTTTCATAAATATTGAAAAATCATCAATAATTGTATCTACTGGCAGTGTTGTAAAATATTTACGATTTATTGCATAAATCGCACCATTAGCACCTAAAAAACCATTAATTTTACCTTCATGATATTTAAGGATTCGTTCTAGGCGCCAATAAACACTATCTTGATTTGATCCTTTTTTAGGATTAACAAGATACAATTCGCCACAAACACCTGCAATATTGCCCGATATAAAATGACGTGCTAGTTTTTTAATCGTATCAGAATGGTAAACAGTATTTGCATCTGTAAACACTACTACTGTTTCCATAATATTACTGAGTAGCTCATTTAAAACAGTAATTTTTCCACGATTTTCAGAATATTCAAATAATTTTACACGTTTATCCTTAAAAGTTCGTGCAAACTCAACAGTTCGATCATTACTACCATCAGACCCAATGTAAATTGATAATTTATCTAACGGATAGTCCTGTTCTAATAAATTATTAATCCTATCAACTATATGTCTCTCTTCATTGTAAGCAGAAAAAACTATTGCAACATTTGGCCACTCACCGGATGCAACCGTTCTACGTTCTGTTTTATGAAGAATATATCTAGTGTCTCCTAAACTCTGAATAAAACCACTAATTACAATCAATAGCAGTGGATATATTAAATAAGTGTAAACAATCAAAAAGGAAATTAGCCAAAACGTATATTCTAATATCATAGCGAAAAATAATAATTTCGATTAAAGAACAAAAAAGGTATCAATAAAATAAAACTAAACTATTCAAGTAAAGTTAACATTAACTCGGCATTATGCCTCCATTGCCTTTCATTTTCTATATAAGCTCTGGCATTCTTACCTACTCTAATTTGATTATTTGGATTCTTAGATACTTCCATAACCAAATCAATACAAGCTTCTTTATCATTTTTAGAAAAAAGCCAGCTAGTTTTTTCGTCACTCACTACTTCTTGTATAGGTGAGAAATCAGGAATAACCATTCCACAATTCATTGCCATAAACTCAAATAGTTTCATTGGAGAGCCATAAGTATTTGAATCAGGCAAAATACCAAAATCCATTGCTGCAAGATATTTTGCAACATCACCATGGGCAACTTTTCCTGTTAAGACTATCTGGTCTTCTACATGTTCTTTTTTGATAACTTCTTTAATAAACTCATAACAAATACCATCACCAACCAATAATAATACGAGAGATGGGTTTTCTTTAATTCGAGGAGCAATATTTTCAACAAACCAGTCAATCCCATGCCAAGGATTAAATGCTCCTACATACCCGCAGATTACTTTATTTGCTAAATTCAATCCCTCTTTAATTGCTTTTTTATTATATTTCTTAGGGTCAAATATAGATAAATCAGCACTATTTGGGCTAATGACTGATTTTGCAATAGTTTTGTATTCTAACTGAACTACGTCTTGAAAATGCGAGGAGATAAACACAATTCCTGTACATTTAGAAAAAATCCATTTTTCAAATTTCTTTGCAATACCTTTAAACATTAATGGTCTTACTCGCTGAACCAATGCTGAATCATTAACTTCAAGTATGACAGGAATACCTTGTTTGTTTGCTAATAAGACTCCAATAAACATAAATAATGAATATCTCTCGTAAATGAGCTCTATGGAGTTTTCTTTTATTACCTTAGTTAGCCGAAAAAAGGCCATCCCGTTATAACACAACTCAAGAAATTCAAAAACAAATTCTGGAGCATACTTAGTTAATACTGAAATTTTCTTAATAGTACCAATAACGATATTTTTCTTTTCTGGTTTTTTATTTTGAGTAGACATTAAGGTTTTCTCAGGGTCTGATCCCGGGAAAGATAAAATCTGTACATCATGTCCCATTTCACGTAATGCACTCACAATACCTCTAATATGGGCTCCTTCTGCCCCAGTCCCTCTTGTTCTGTGGTGATATAGTATCTTCATAATTTGCTTGTTTTTTTATAATTTATATCTGCTCTTAACACTCATTGGTTCTTCTTCAATTAATAAATGCACGAAATTACTTTTTTATCAGGAGTATCTCTATTTAAAGTAATCTTTAGTACAAAAAAACAATTCAGTATAAAAAAACATATATTCTCCAAAAATTCCAAATTTGATAATAAGCATCGATAAACAATAATAGATCACTTTTTTAAAAATTACTTAATTAAGTTTAGAAAAGTAGTAGATAGGGATTTTTTATTTTGTTCCCAACTAAACTGCGAAGCATGTCTAACTATCTCATCAAAAACCCACTTTTGTTGCAATGCATCATTAATAGCTTTATGCAATAGTATTGCATCATGAGGAGCAACAAGAACTCCACATTTATCTGGCACAACTTCAGGAATTCCCCCAACTGTTGTTGCAACAACAGGCCTTCCACACGCCATTGCTTCAAGAAGAACGTTTGGTACTCCCTCAGCATGGCTTGGTAAAACGATCAAGTCTGCCGCCCCCATCCAAATGGGAAGTAACTCATGTTTTTTCTGTCCCACTGCATGGATAGAATCATCCAGCTCTAACCCTTTAATTTGATTTTGAATAGCCTCTTTACAAGGTCCATCTCCAACAAATACTAACTCAGTAGGGTTTTTTTCTTGGTTATAAATAGAAAAAGCCTTCAATAACTCCAAACAACCTTTGCTTTTCTTTAGATTTCCCACATATAGAATGATTTTTACGTCCTTATTTAAAGATAGAGTTTCTCGACACTCTTGTTGATTTCTTGGAAAAAAAACTGATGAATCAACACCATTATAGATTACTTTAACTTGTTTATTTTCAGCTCCCAAGTCAATTACTTTAATAGCCAAGTCCTTACTTACTGATACAATTTTGCTTGCTTGCCTTAAAACCCATGAAACCTGCATAGCAACACCAGTTAACTTAGGTTGCTCATTAATATCACTACCATGAACTTTAACAACAACTGGAATATTAAATAACCTGCCTAAACATACAGCTGCAAAAGCATCAGGGTAGACCCACGTTGCAAAAATCACATCAGGACGCTCAGAGCCTATTAATTTAGATACTATAAAAACTGAAGAAAGTAGCATGGTAAATCCATAACTCCATCTGGCAAAACGAGGAATAAAGAAGTAGGGTATATATGTTGCTCTAACACCACCCCAGTCTTTTGAACTTAGCGAGAGTTTTTTATTTTTCCAAGCAATAAGCATATCTGTCCAAGCAACAGGAACTATAACTTCAACTTTAAAATCCTCAGCAATTTTTTGAAATTGTTGACGATTAAAAGTAGCTCTATTTGGTTCCCAGTCTCGAGGAAACAAGTTAGTAAATGCTAAAATTTTCTTTTGCATATTTAAACCGTATATAGCTCTTCATATTTATTGGACATAACCTCGACTGACCCATTACTTACAACCCATTCTCGAGAATTCTCACCCATTTTCTGTAGCTTATGTTCATCCAAAATAATTTGAGACATCCCCTTTGACAAGGCTTGAACACTGTCAGATTGAACAAGCAAGCCATTCTTCTTTGTCACAATTTCTTTGTTTCCACCTACATCAGTTGCAATCAAAGCTAAACCACTCGCACAAGCCTCAAGCAAGGAAATAGAATATCCTTCCTGCTTTGAACATAGTATAAAAAGATCCATTCCTGACAGTAAATCGGTAACATCATCTCTATCACCAAGAAAAATGACTTTCTGTTTCAAATTGAGATCCAAAGTTAATTCTTGCAAGGTTGTTAATAACTCCCCTCCTCCAATAATAATAAGATAACAATCTGAAATCTGTTGCTGTATTTGAGCAAAGGCTTGTAATAATAACTTATGATTTTTGACAGGGTTTAACCTTGCAACAATTGTAATCATTATTGGTTTACCATTAATACCCAATTGTTTCAAAACTCGTCTTTTATCAGCAAAATTTTTTTTCTTAAACTTATCTATCACAATACCATTGTGAACTGTAATGATTTTTTTTCTAAAAAAAGAAAACTCTTTTCTTAATTTATCTCTTGTAACATCACAAACACCAACAACCCACCGTGTTATTATTAATGAAACCCCGTATAAAACAAGTTCTTTTACAACAACCTTCCCTCGTCCTATTCCATGACGTGTATTAATCAATAACACTTTTGAAGCTGCCTTTAATTTAGCAAAAGCAACATAATAATTACAAACTAAATTATGTGTATGTACTACATCAGGATTAAATAATTTAATTTGCTCCGTTAATTTATTTATAGCTTTAAAATCAATACCATTTGTTTTATTACAAACTTCCAGTTTAATCCCAGAATCTGTTAATTCATTTGCCAATCGACCTTTTTCATAAAGACATATCACTAAACATTGATGCCCCCGTTTTACTTGTTCTTTTACAAGGTCAACTACAACACGTTCAAGACCACCAACATGAAGGGTTTCAACAACATGTATAATACGCATATAATTTCCTTATTGATTAGACAGTCTGGATATTGTCACTCGGTGCTTACCTGTCTGAGTTAAAGGAATATCATCGACTTTTCTAAATTCTACATCCAAATCTTTCCCCATCTTTTCTTCCACCAGCCCCTTAATTTGTATTAACTCTTCTTCGTTAATAGGGTTGTCCACTATATAATTAATAATAAGTTTACCTATTTCTTCTTGAATAACCTGAAATCGTACGATATTTGGAATATCTTTCATCAAATGAGGAAAAAATTCGCCTGGTACAGTTCGTCCATCAGGTGTACGAATAACATCAAGCTTCCTACCTTCAATATTTTTAAGCAAAGGAAAATGTTTTCCACATTGACATACTTTATTAGGACTCATACTTGCTATATCGCCAATCTCATACCGAATAAATGGCATTGCATAATTATGCAAATCAGAGATTACTATATCACCTACATCTCCAGTATCACATGGTACACCTTTCTCACATATTTCAACCACCAGATGATCAATATTTATGTGTAATCCGTCATGCTGCTCACACTCTGAAGCAATCAACATAAATTCACGACTTCCATATGTATTAAATACTTTACAACCGAAGGCTGCTTCTATCTTTTTTCTTTGAAATTCTAATAACCCTTCAGCCCCTGTAATGATTGATTCAGGGGTCCAAATAGAAAGACTATTAGTCTGAATATATTCTGCTAGCATAACAAGGGGAGCGACATAAGCCACAATTATTTTTGGTCTATATTTATTTATATTATCAACATATTCAACCATGTTATTAATGGTCATATTAAAACTATTTAGCATCTTTCGACCATAAAATGCATGATACAGATCCATTTTAAATTGCCTTTTCTTTGATACTTTCCCTATTTCTCCACCCCAAAGATGAAGACTCTTACGACTAGGCGTCAAACCTGCCCAACCATAGCCTCGCATCATAACAGCGATCCGACGTTCGTTACTTTCAGTAGAAAATTCAAACTTTAAAGGTTGCCCTGTCGAACCGCCAGTAGCTTTACTAAAGGACTTTCCTTTAAAATTTTCAGCAATCAATTCGTTATAATTATCTCTGATGTCTGTTTTTGTTAAAACGGGTAGTTGAGAATAATCAGCTAGACTTCTTACTTCTCTCCAATCAAACCCTATACTTTTCCACTGTTTTTTATAGTAAGAAACATTTTCTTGGCTATGTTGTAAAAGTTTTTTTAATTTTTGAAATTGTACTGCTTGTAATTCTTCAGAACTTTTTAATTCATTTGTAGAGTATTCTTCTAGATACCGAAAGGTTTTTCGCCCTTTTATTTTTTCAATCGTAGGAAATAAAATATTTTTGAACAGTGTTTCGTAGATCATTTTACAATTCCTATTATAAATATTTTGAACTAATTAAATTTTTTTCTTAACAAAAAAAGCCTAAGCAATACTGCCTAGGCTTGAGCTTGCTAATTATTTAAAAGTTTTTTTGATAATTTGATTGTTCCAAATCAAATAGCTTTTAATTTTAGCCTTACTTTTTGTTTTTTACTATCTTTTTAGTCTCTAAGAGCTACTTTAGATTCATCTAACTCAATTAAAGTCAAACTAGAATCATCAAGTAAAAATTCAAAGGGTCCGTTTCCATGCAATCTTGTACGAAAAAATATCCTTGATAATTGCTTTGTGTCATCTAAAGCTAATTCGAGATTAAAGGCCTTAGTCATTTTATTATCACCTTCAAGATCTTCACAACTTTCAGTTAAAGTTCCATTTAGATAATATGCTACTGCACAAATGGTTACCTTTGCCTTAGTTTTAGCATTTACTACCTTTGCCTTAGTTTTTACTACTAGAAATTTTCCGTAATGCCCTGAATTCCAAGGAAATACCTTTCCAGATGCAGCTATATTTCCCCACCCACCAATCTTGACATTTAAACTATTGCCTCCTGTTATTGGATTCTTCTGTGTTAGAAATATATCTCCTCGACTAGTTGTTTCAAATCCCCCAACCCCATTATCAAACTGACTATCCTCAATATAATTAGTACCATTTAAAGTAACGGGACTTTCTAGCTCTACTGGTGCTGGTGCTGGTGCTGGTGCTGGTGCTGGTGCTGGTGCTGGTGCTGGTGCTGGTGCTGGTGCTGGTGCTGGTGCTGTACTTGAACCTCCAAATTCAAAGGCACCTAGATCAATCCCATTTCCTTTTACATTTCTTGCTTCAAATTTTGCAATGCTTTTATACATTTTATTTATCGAAACACCATCTCTAGATAAATCTACACCAGCATCAATAGCAAGAGAATCACTTTTTAATGTATAGTTACCTGCACTAATAAAAGAAGGTGCGTTTCCTTCGATAAAACCTCCGGCCGATACATTGATAACTCCACCAAATGAACCATCTCGACCACCTTGTTTCCATCCTTCACTAATCCAGTTTGGTCCTGAAATATTGGCAATTCCCTTATCTCTCATTATAAAAAAGTTTGCAGTTCCATTTCTATAAAGAATATTGTTTTTTACATCAACTGTATGACTATTGTTTGATAAATCAAATAATCTTAAGCGCCATGAATCACTTACATCTCCAATAATAATTACCGTGTTATTGTAAAAATGCAATACACCATTACGGTAGATATCTTCTCTTCCACTATCTCCACCATAATGCACAATACTTCCTGCCCACGCATGCTCTTTATCTTTAGTATTATTAATGATTAAATTCCCATATACATAATCATTACCAAATTCAGGTCGTGCTGTTATATAACCGTAAGCGTTTTCTGGTTCTATAAGATCAAGAGCTCTAGAACCAGCTTCAATTTTGTTATATCTAATAACTGTCCCAGAAGAACGGTCTTTTATTGCTGAACCACCTCCACCTTTACGCGACTTACCAATTTCATTATATTGAAAGACAATTCCTGCTGCTTGCGTATAAATATTATGCTGGCGATCACTTCCTACTTCTCCATTCCCATAAATACGATTGTACTCTACCAAAATATTTTTTGAAGCATAATTACCTTCAGGACTTGCATCACCCTTAGATAATACAAATAGACCATTTCCATTATCAGTAATTTCACAGCCTCGTATCGTTAAATTTTCAACTAGTTTTGCCCAAATACCACCAGCTGCTCTGCTATAAGGCACGACATTCCCTGCCATATTCCGATAGCTATATGTACTAGCAGCTTTAATAAGCTTTAAGTTTTCAATCGTTATATAGCCAGGTAAATAATCCAGTGAATCATAACGACTTCTCTTAATTATAATAAGGCCAAGATACTCATCCCATTCTTCACTAAAAAAACCATCCAGACTATCTGGAGTTGTCGCATTTTCCCCACTAAGAACAGGAAGTTCGCCATTAGGTCCTTTTATACCTCTGATAACAATAGGTGAGGTTTTAGTTCCACGTGCTCGAAGACCTATTTTTGTACGATAAGGTTCTGTACGATAGTGAATGTTAACAATATCGCCTCCTTGTAAATCTAACCAAGGAACTTGAGCTAAAGAAGAGAGTGTTTGATTGGGGCCAACATTATAGTCAACTGCTAAAGCACTTTGTGCAGTAAACATTGTAAAAACGAAAAGGCTTGCTATCTTTTTTGTTACCCTCAAAAGCTGAGGATTTTTTATTGATTTCATTGTCATATTTAAGTTATTTAAGTCAATGAAAAGAATAGTTCTCATCGTGGGTTCTTTATGTGACAGGATTCACACGGAACTCTCTATGAATACAAATTATGACAAAGGTCTCTTTTTTTTATTGATCTATGAGAATACAACCACAATTCTTACAAAACTTTAGAACATCTATTTTAAATGGTACTATATAGAAGAATTTTTCAACTCTGCTAACATTTATATAGTTACTTCAAACAATTGCACAGCTTATATTTAAGCCCATGATGCAGCAACACAAAACAAGTCACACACTTAAAATATTGTTAAAGAAAACTTGTACGTCAAATAAAGTAGTGAAACTATTTTAATGTCGACTGGAAAAAAGCATATCATGCTGAATATAATACCCCAACAAATTCAGGCAACAGAACCAAGACATCTTATTCCAATTTAGTTACTATTTCTAAAAAACTGGAGCGGAAAAATGAGCAAAAAAAGAACCACCTACAGTGCTGAACTTAAAAGCAGATTAGTGCTGGAAGTCTTAAAGAATGACAAAACTTTGACGGAAATTGCTAGTACCAACAACATTACCCCAAAGAATCTACAGAACTGGAAAAAGATCTTTTTGGAAAATGCAGAAATAGCCATGGAGCCATCAAAGGCTGTGAAAGAGTATAAAGAGGAACTCTCAGCCGCCCAAGAACAAAATGAGATGCTAACCA
>JAKIVF010000018.1 GCA_021647145.1 Methylococcaceae bacterium
CGTGACATCAGTCCTATTATATTTTTCTAAGCGTCCTTTGTGGCAGTGAACATAAAAGACCAGTTTCCCCTAGCAGTTCAAGATTTCTAAGCTGCCTGTGTGGCAGTGAACCAAAATCAAATCAATATACAGTTAAAGAGGATTTTCTAAGCTGCCTGTGTGGCAGTGAACTATTCCGTTCGAGTCTCTAACAACAAGATACTTTTCTAAGCTGCCTGTGTGGCAGTGAACTAATTCGTCAAGTTGCTTTTTAGACTTTCTATTTTCTAAGCTGCCTGTGTGGCAGTGAACGGTAATCTTAGAACTTCGCTTTCATATAAAGTTTTCTAAGCTGCCTGTGTGGCAGTGAACCTTGCAAGCATCTTTAAAGTTTATACCGAAATTTTCTAAGCTGCCTGTGTGGCAGTGAACTATAAAATCGGTGAGCCTGTCCATATAGGAATTTTCTAAGCTGCCTGTGTGGCAGTGAACAATAGTATAGAACATAAAAAAATAGTTACAACAGGTATTTAGGTGTTTTTTTGACAAAATACCCATAAAATTTAACGAAGCTGTAACTTATTGATTTTTCTATGTTGTTAAAGAGCTTTAAAAACTTTGGTTATAAGATGTTATCTTAATGAAAATAGTCCCTCAATAGTGTTTTCGTCCATTCAGGTATTGAAGCTATTTTGAGCGAAACCTTTCCATTATGTATTTCTGCAATTTGTTGAAAAGGATCATCAAGGCGTGAGTTATCTAATAGGTAGCAATGATCGCATAGCGGAAAAACCTTCTGAATGTTTTTTAACACTCTAGGGATTCGGCTACTCACCTTATCTGCAGGTACATTGTGCCCTCCTTCACCCACGCGTTGCGCAACTCGCGCTTGGTTGAGAGATGCCAAGTCTAGATGAATAAAAACCAATACAACCTCATACCCCATTGCTTTCGCTTGTGCTACAAAATCACAATAGAAGGGTGCGAGAAAACGGTTTCAAAACAAAAGGTGCGCCCTTGCTGTAATAGTTGAAACCGCATCAGTTCTGCAATTTTTGCCGCTTCATAGCTTCGTTGCTCTGCTTGATCTGGATAAAGCTGTTTTGCCAGAATATCCGCGTTGATAAAAGACAAGCCTAATGGTTCAAGCCGTGTTTTGTAAAGAGTGCTCTTCCCTGCTCCGTTTCCGCCTGCAAGGATCCATAGCTGTTTCTCTTTTTTCAACAATCAGGTTCCTTTTACGATAAACTGCCCGTTTTCAAACTGGCCTGTCAAAATATTTCCTTGTCGATCTATTTTCTCCAAATAGCCAAGATGCTTTTTTGATATTTGATAACGGATTGCGCTATTGCTTACCGTGTTGTGCAGCACACCCTCCTCCCGATCGTTTTCTAGTGATTGGAAAACAGCATCAGGGTCAATTGGCGCACTCAAAACGGGTTCAGTTTATATCACCGTTAGCCCAGCGGCAACGGATAATAACACGTCAGGATCTAATGTTGATGCGACAGTGCGACCTAGGTCAGCCCAATACTCAATTTGCTCAGCCGTGCTACGGTGATAACGTTTTGCAGTTATTTCTGCAGCCTGCATCAAGTCAGCTTGCAAACGAATGGGCGAAGCGGATTTTGCCATATTTTGTCCCGACAATATAGTTTTAATACTTTGTTGTAACAGATTGCTACAATAAATCTTTTAGCATCTAAAACCAAGGTACTGTTGCTGTTTTACTCAGTCCAAATGTGTCAAATGTACCTTTTACCGCTTGCTCACCTATCGCTCCAAATTGAATATAGCGTCGATGTTTATGGCCATTTGAACTACTTTCTAATTCAAGGTAAGGGTTATCCAAGCCCGAGGCATACATTTTGGCTTTATATTGTTTTTCATACGCTTTTATCTCATCTTGAGTTTTTAAAACCCCCTGTTCTTTTTGATATTGAACCCTTTTCTCAAGTTTTCTCAGATTCATCGTAGACTGTTTACGGCTTATCACCCGGTAACCCTTAACTTGATCAGGCACCGCTAGTATTTCTGATACATCACAATAACCACTTAAACCTCCCAACCAATTAGTATTTTGTAATTCGGTGAGATTTTCGTCCGTGCTATGTAATCTGATAATGTCACCCAGCTTGATTTTATGAGCGGGAAAAGACACACCAATACTGGTTGAGTTTAATGAATGAAGTGCTTTATGTAATTTGCTATACACTTTATTGAGCAATAGATTCTCTCGCATTTCTGCATCAGGTTTGATTTTTATACCTACAAAATAATCCATTACTGCACCTCCCTAGTGTTAATTGATGAAACATACGCCAAGCCTTTTTTACCTAAATAAAAGCTAGATACGCCTGCATTTTCAATCATAGATTCTATTTCTTTGGCTTTTTCTCGGGGTATATCTAGCACAATTTCAAGTTGTCCGCTGGCCTTGGTCATTAATGATGTGACTTCGCCTATCCCTTTAATTCTTTCTTTTCTAACATAAGGGTTTCCCCAAATTTTCTTCTTTTCTCCTGTGGTAAAACGATTCATAAAATCTTTGGTAGTAAAGCCTCGTTTAGATACTCCACTGATCCCACCTGCTTTAGTTTTTGCCGATGTCATATCAAATCGTGCTGAAAGCCTTTCCAACTGCAAATAAAGTGCAGAACAGTACAAACTTATCGGCATAATTTCCCCTTTTTTATTTAGGTATTCAATATCTTCAAAGGTTTTTGCAAGCGCTTTCATGGCTTCATTTGCCAAACCTTCATTTTCAACCGGTTTTTCTTTATTCAACATGTCTAGCTTGGCAATAATTAATATTGGGTTTGCATCAATCTCTGCCGACACCTTGTTTTTTGCAATAATAAACTGACACAGTGATTCAAAATCCAGTGCTAAAACACCCCAAAACTCTGTTGAATAATCGGATAAAAACATCGCATCATCGGTTTTTATCGCGCCTGTAAACGAGTTCTGGTCTGTACTTCCTGAAATATTCCTGATGTATGTCATCTCTGTCGTTTCGATTGCATTATCGTTAAACAGCACTTTATTGCTCTCTACGGAGTCGATGTCTTTAAAGAAATAATTTTCATCACTTCTTGCCTGATAAAGTTTCCGTTGGTCACCAATGATTCTATTTAAAATCCCCATTACGGTATCCAGCGTGATTTGCCGTTTTTTGAAATTTTCTGGCTTTCTCAAATTGGTCATTGAGCCTATGAATTTTCGCCCCTTTTTGGGTAATGGCTCATTATTATCCCCATCTAAAAATGAGTTTCGCCATGAGGATTCATAATCTATGATAATTTTCATAGTGCCTCCCCTTATTTCGCATAAAAATAAGCAGCATAGTCAGTATTGGGTTGCTCTGATATATCGCCTTCACTGTGTTTAATGCGCATCATTTTATGGCTGTCGTTATAATCAATTAAAACCTCATCAACATACATATACGATTTTGCTTGTCGGATTGATAGCTCACTGATCATTTTTAAGGTATGTTCTATTAGTGCTTGCACTGCATCATTATTCAGTAAAATTCCATTTTCACCTTCTTCAAAAATAGTGCCTCCTCGCACATAATTTTGATGGAATATGGCTTGTGGGTTTAAGTCAGGATTAAGCGATTGGATAAATTCTTGAACGGCCTGAGCAACGGTTTCACCTTCTCCTTCTTTGATAACCATTGCACAACGGTCAAACTTTTTATCTAACGAGATAAATTGCAATTGTTCTATGCTAATTGAGCCATAAGAGGTGTATTTGGTGTCGCCAAAAGTTGTTTTTGAATAAAAGGATGAACTATCCCGTTCACCAGCCTGACCAAATTGTTCAAAATTTCCATTGCCAAGTTCATCCACAAAATCTTCCATTAATAATGGACTGGTACGCTTGCACTGGCTAGATGGAACGACATAACCACGAATTAATCCAGTGATTGAAGCTAATACGCCTTGCAAGCTTTTTTCTGCCGCATAGTGAATATCAAAAGCCTGGTCTCTAAACAGATGGTGTCGAATACAATTTTGACTGATATATAACGGGGTTTTCTTAAAATCAATATCCGTTGCTTCTTTTTTATATTTATAGCCTGTCTCTTCTTTAATCTTTCCTGAGAGATTTGTGTAACCTCGTAATTTTGGAAGGGTATGATTATCAACTGTTTGTCCTCCATCACCTGTGAGTGTAGTTGGCCCATTCCAGTTGACTACGCCATGCCCCAGTGCTGTAATTTTAAAATCGACACTTTTAATACCGGTTACTTTTTTCATGTTTGTCTCCTTGTGATAAATTGCTTTGTATTTCAAATGAGTTGTACTTCAGTTCCCCTCTTTGGAAAAGAGGGGCTAGGGGAGATTTTACAAATAAAAGCTTTTAAAAATCCCCCTCAATCCCCCTTTTTCAAAGGGGGAGATAACACTTACCTTCTGTTTTTATTTTGCTTTTGCCCATTAGGGTTCGGGCATAATCAAGTCAAGATGAGGAAAGTAACTGCTAAACCGTCCTTTATCTCTTGTCATTAATGGGTATCCAGAAACCGCGGCATGTGCGCCAATAAAAAAATCAGGTAACACACTGCCTTTTGTACCTTTACGCCTTTTGTACTGGAGAAAAACTTTGCCTGCCAAAAACAACGCTTCTTTGGGGATCGGCTTAATTGCAAACCCCAAGTGTTTGAATAATGCTTCCACTTCTTCTATGGTTTCAAATCCCACTGAGCATTCCGTATAGATGATGGGATTAATAACAAACGTATGCTGCTGATCTAGTCGTTCCAATGTCGCCGCACTCCATTCAAACCACAGGCTTTGCTTATCTGCCAAATCAGTAACAACACAAGTATCTATTAAGATAAATGTCATATTAAGCCCTGGTTAATGCCATAATTTCTTCGGTACTCATGATTAATTTTGCAGTTTGATGCGCTGTTCTAAAGCGGCTGACCTTGTTGTTTTCAGCTGTGATCTTTGCCAGATACCAGCAGCCTTTATCATCTTGCAAAAATTTAACTTCTGTTTCTGCAGGAATAATCCCCATGCTTTCTCTTACATTTTTTGGAATAGTGACTTGACCTTTCATCGTTACATGCATTTTATTCTCCTTATCAAGTAATACTTTAAGGTAATACTTTTTTCAGTTTTATGCAATTATTCATTCATTTTTGGATTTTGAACACTGGAGAGCACGCCAATCGCTTGTGTTTTTCCTATCACATAATAAAGGGCATTGGCATTTGGCTGCGTTTCTACCTGCTTTAAATCTGCTGGGGTATAACTTAAATAAATAGGCGTTTCTGGTTCCTTTGCTTTTTTTAAATAGGCTCTGTCTTTATATTTTGTGGTTTTCTTTACCCCGTAATTTGGCTCGTCTTTTATGTTGTGGTGTTTTTTTGCCATAAACGCTAATAAATCCATTTCACTTTCGCCATAACCCGTAATGAGTTCTACTGAGAGTGTTAGGCTCTCATCTTCACAAGCGTACTCATCAGGAAATTCTTCCTTTCCATTATTAATATTCATCACTGCCATCTGCACAAACCGACTATTGCCACGCAAGGAATTACTTTTAATTTTCACTTTTCCATCTTTTGGCTTTTTCTTATTAGGGAAAGAGATGGGGTCGATAATTTTGTCTTTAATTAATCCTGTACTTTGTTTCAATGCCGCTATTAAATCTTGCTCAATGGCATTAATGCTGTTTTCATCTTGATAAAATTCTTGATAAATTTGATAGGTTTCAGCAGTGGTGATTATTTTGTTGTCGGGTAGCTTTCGTTCTAAAAACTCAAACCAGGCTTTGGTGCTTTGCAGGCAAAAGAGTGTGTTTAAAAATTTGGCATTCCCTAAACATTTGCCATTTTTTACATTTTCCGAAACAACTGATAAATAAGTGTTGGGGCTAGTATTTTCACCAAAGCGATCTAACCTTCCCATTCTTTGCAACCAATTTTCTGCATTGGTAAATTCAGTGACCATTTTGTTGCAGGTGATATTTAAAGATGCCTGTACAATCGGCCCCGCTCTTAAAATATCAAAATTCTTCTTACCTTTTTGCTTGAATGCATTAAAAACCTTATCGAATATTTCTTTTCTGTCGGTTTGTTTAAATTTTGAATGGATTAAAACGGCATTTTCTATATTTTGGTTCTGGATAAAACTTTTTTGTGCGGTAAGCGCTGTGTTGCTAATGACAAAAGTATGGTTGGGTTGTTCCTGATAAAGTGGATTGGTTTCATCTTCAAGTTTTTCATCAAAATCCTGAAACTCAATTTTATATTGGCTTTGGTTAAAGCTATTAACCGATACAATATCATCTTCGTTTATGCCTAATAATTCCCGAACAAAATGATAATTAGGTGTGGCTGATATAAGCAATGCATTATTCTTTTTATCCTGTAAATTTTTACAGGCGACCAACTCGGCAAATAACAAATTGAAGCCCGCCATGGGAATGTATTCATGATATTCGTCAAAGACTATATGAGCATTCATATATTGCACCAAGCCAGTCACTTTTGTATGAGTTGTGATGGTATTGATGACTTGGTCGATGGTTGTTAAAACAATATCACCTGAAAATTCTCCATTTTCAGGTGTCGGTATTTCTTTACCGTTTTGATAAATAGTTTTAAATTCACCGGTGCAAATTTCAATTTTAGTCTTGGGCAAATAATCTGCACTGGTTAAGTCATTGACTAAGCCTTGGCAAATCTGCACTCTAGGGCAAATCCAGATTATTTTTTTAGCCTGGTTGCTTGCTGCCCACTCTAACGCGATTTTTGTTTTGCCGCATCCCGCAGGACCTTGCAAAACACTAACACTCACGTCTTTATCGTTTAAACGTTCAACGGCGTGGGTTTGCTGTTTGTTTCTCTCACTGTTTGGGTATTTAGTTTCAAACGCTTGCAAGCAGATTTGTATCTCTGCTTTTAAGCCTCTTTCAACCAATAAAGCAGTCTCTAATAACTCATTCAATGTGCCTTGTTCAATATGCGAGTTGAGGGCTTCAGCACTCAATGCAGAAATCAATCGATCAGCGGATATAATGACAGTTCGTGCAATATTATTTCTGGCATTAACGTCTACATCTTGCTTAAAATTTTCAATCTTTTCATTTTCACCGTAACTTTTATATTCTGCTAAACATTCTTTCTTAACATCATATAACTTGTCTTCGTCTGCTTTTTTTATACAGCCACTGATTGTTAAACCAGTCTCATAATCCTCTATACAATTTTTAATCGCTTTGACAACGCCATGTGTGACAGGAATAATTTTATCGACTTGCTCTGATGATAGTTTGTTATACACCCCATCTAACGTCTTAATATCTTCCTTTCTATTGGGTTTTGCATGGTGCCAATAAAGGCAGTGCTTTATGAGTCGTTTATTTGCCTTATTAACTGATTTATCATTTTCATCATCGAGTAAAGAATAAAGCAGTAATGATATTTCATTGTGCCTTGGGTGTTTTTCAAAAGAAAACTTGCCTGTTTTATCTATATGCTGGCCTTCTTCTGGGATTTCATCAATTAACTTTTTCTTGGTTTTATCTATAATCCATTGTTGAAATGCCGGATCAACCTTACCCATGTCATGCCAGCATCCAGCCATAAATACGGCTTTAGCCAGCGTGTTATTATTGGTTAGTTTCAAGCATAGCTGATGTGCCACATACCCCACTGCAAATAAATGCTGAGCAAGCGGCTGTTTTTTAGTATTGGCATAATAAGTTTCTATATTCACGTTTAATTCATCCATTTTTAGCGCATCACTTTGATTAGTGTAATTCACGGGTACAAAACCTTGTTCATTAAATTCATTTTTATTCCCCACCACCCATAAAAACTCACTTCTACTACGGCTTCTTATCCAATGGCAAGAAACCGCTGTATTTTTAGTGGCAGATTTTCTCAGTAGCTTTTTTACTGCCTGCAAACCTTCTTCAGTAATGACCGTTTGCCAGGTATTTGTACCTATCCGATTGGCAAATGCATCTAGCACACGGCGAGTTCTATTAAGAGCTTTGTGTTCACATTGCGAGACGAAAGTGACCATCATAGCCGAGCACCTTTAATGAAAAAAACATGGAACGGCATGAGATAAGACATACAATGATGCTTTAATTGATGCCAGTGGAAGCTAGTTATGCGAACACTCAATATTGATGATGATTTATATGCTAAAGCGATTACGCTAACCGGTGTCCATAAGAAAACGGTATTATTGCGTGAAGGTTTAAAAGCCTTGGTTGAGCGAGAAAGTGCCCAGCGTTTGGCATTATTGGGAGGTTCTGATCCTGATCTTAAACAAACACCACCACGCAGACAGTCTGCTTTAGAAAAAGAATGACTAAGATTATACTGCCTGTAAAACAATAAGTTAATGGGAAAAGGCATTGGTTTTATTGACTTACACCTATTGGCATCTACATTTTTAACAGAGAATACTTTGCTTTGGACTCGGGGTCGTCGCTTGTATAAACTCGCAAAACGATTAGACGTATGCAGGAAGTCTTTCCATTGCCCCATCAATCGTTGCTTTATTGAGTTTAGAGTTTCGTTCCGATGTGTGGCAGGCTTATTTTTCATCACTTCCCCCCTTTTAAAGCGGCTTCTTTTATCGTATCAAACATAAAATCCAAGGATTTATGCTGGGTAAAATTTTGCAGACATTGCTGCCTAAATTCCTGTTCACTGGCTTGTTCTTTGGCGCAAATAAACGCCCAAGGTAAAATCAAGGTATCTTTAATTAAATCGGCAACATCAAACACTAACGCACCACGCCTAGTTTTTCCATGCATCACTGCAAAGCCGTGCGGTATGCCTAACACCCATAAGGTAGTGGCTGCCAGTCCATAGGCTAAATAATTGCCATGATTTAAAAAGGCGTTAGCATCGTCCAAGCTGTTATGTTGACGTACAAAGTCTTCTTGTTTGGTGTGGCTTGCGGCTATTTTATAAAGAGATTTAGTCAGTTGCGCTTCTACCAATAATAGATTGGTAACATCTTGACAGTTTTCTATTTTTGATAAGAAATTGGACAATGCTTTTTCTATATTAGGATCATCCAATGTAAAGCCTTCGTTTTTTAAATCCTTATCTTTACCCCAAACTTTTTGCAGATAAAGAATGCGTTGTTGCTGAAATTGTTTGGCGACTTTTAGCCGTTTTTCTGCATCAAACCAGAACCCCATCCAGCCTTGTACATATTCTGTGGGGCGGTATTCACTTTGTGGGGAGAGCCATTCTATTTCGTTGGCGGCAATTAAGGGTGTGCCTCCGCTGCCACTAAATCCGATCAATACACCGGCCGAGGCTAACATTCTAACGGCTGCTTGAGTGATTGACGTGCCGGTTCCCAATAGAATAACGGTGGTGTTGGCTATGGGAATATTCCAGTATTGCTTCTCGGTATCGGCTTCTGTCAAATAAAGTACTCTGCCACTTTTTTGCATGACACGGCATTTTTCCAGATAGTAGATATTGGCGCGTTTGGAATGAAGGATGGCTTTTAAGTCTGTCAGTTGTTTCATAAGGCATGCCGGATATTATTTTTATGAGGTTTTTCATTATCCACACTCACTGGCTCATTTAACGAGGTTGTGATAATTATTTTTCATTTTATCTATTTCCTCTTTAACCCTTTTTTGAAGAAAAGACGGTGAAATTACTTTTACTTCTGCTCCATGTTTAAGAATATCCATTATTAACTCCCGGCTATCACTAAAGGGAATACTAAGTTGGTAGTTACCGTTTTCTAGCCATTCATTTTTTTGGTCTGGATGCCAATGTTCATCTGCCACCCAGTTGGCTCTGATCTTGGTAAACTCTAATACGGCAAGGAACTCAGCCTTCCCTGTAAAAATTCCATAAGCGGAATGTAAAAAACTTTGTAATTTTTGGGTGTCCACTATTAGTGCTGTTTGCCTCAAACTCTCTGCTGAATGAACACAATCTATAGAAAATATTCGCAGTTCCTTTCTAAAATGACAGTGAGCGGCTAAGTACCAGTTATCTCGATAATAAATAATTTTTTGGGCAGAGATGGTGCGTTTGTTTGGCGCACTGCTTTGCCCTCTGGCTTTATATTTAATGCTGAGTTGTTTATTACTAAATAAAGCCGTGGCTATGCGTTTAAAGTGTTGGTCATCTTTTAATCGCCTGCCTACTGTAGGAAAGTGTATTTTGTCAGCTATAACGGGTTGAGGGCTATTTTCTTTGCTGAGCATTTTATTAATACGCTGTTGAAGGCTTTCTATCTGCTCACTTAATATACCTGGACTGATACTTTGCAGTATTTGCTGACAGATGAGTAACCCGTGTAATTCTTCTGAGCTAAACCATAGACCGGGTAATTCATATGGTGTGTTGGATGATTGATGGTTATATTGGTAGCCATTGAACTCTCTATAATAGTCTAAGGGGGCATTTAGGTGGTCACGTAGAATTTCTATGGTACGAGTAGCTGTTGCTTTGGAACATTCTAAATGTTCTCTAATTTTTTCTAACGATACAGGTGTATGGCGATTGCTAAACAACCCATGTAAGCGATATATTTTGTCGAACCGGTCCATTTGTTCCTCTGTTAGTGCGTAGTCATTTTAATTTCTTAACATTTATTAAGCGATTGATTTATATTAACTTATATTTAATATTTTAGCTTTACATTTTTTAGGATAAGATTCGCCTTCCCTAATTGAAAAATATAAGTATGAGATTTTAAGCTGATAAAACCAGATGTATTGGAACTTTAAAATTTCAGTTAATTAAAACAACTATTCAGGATTCAGGTATTATTGAATGATTATCCTTTAGACTTTCATATTTGCAACATTCAGTTCAATGGCAAATCAACCCAGAATAGATATTCGGACATCTCCTTTTATACGCAAAGCACCCTCAGTTTCACAAATAATGCGAAATGTTGTTTATGCTTTATTGCCTATCGCTGCTTATGCTATATGGCAGTTCGGACTTAGTGCTTTGGCTTTAATGCTTGCTACCATACTTGCCAGCGTAATGACGGAACATCTGTTTTGTAAATTATCCGGTAAAAAAACCACTATTGGTGATGCCAGTGCAATTATCACTGGTTTGTTATTAGCCATGACATTACCTCCAGGTTTTCCTTTATGGATGGGAGCAGTTGCCGGTTTTGTTGCTATTGCGATGGGTAAAACATTATTTGGTGGCATTGGCTTTAATGTCTTTAATCCTGCTTTAGTCGGGCGTGCATTTATTCAGGCGGCCTTCCCCGTATCAATTACCACATGGACCCCTGCTTTAGCTGTTAACAGATTTATTGAGTTTATTCCTTCTACTCTTGCGGTTCCCTTTATGAAACCCGCTGCTACAGCAGAGTGGACAACTCAGGTGAGTATTGATGGTTTTTCTGGTGCGACACCCTTGGCTTTAATGAAATTTCAAGGTGTCTTTACTGATAGCTATGATTTGTTTATGGGCTTAACGGCTGGTTCAACTGGGGAAACATCAACTTTGTTAATTTTGCTCTGTGGTGCTTATTTGGTCTTTAAAAATATGCTGGATTGGCGTATTCCTGCTGCTGTTATTGTTGGAACACTCATTACTGCTGAATGTTTTTACTTAATGGATGCAACTAAATACCCCTCTCCTCTGTTTATGATATTTTCTGGTGGATTAATGTTTGCGGCTGTTTTTATGGCTAGTGATATGGTTGCCTCACCTGTGACGCCTATGGGTATTTTTGTTTTTGGGTTGTTGGTTGGGTTTCTAACGGTTATCATCCGTTTATTCGGGGGGTTAACTGAAGCCGTTATGTATGCCATTTTATTTGGTAATGCAGCAACTCCAATTATTGAGTCTTACACTCAACCTCATATTTTTGGTTACAAAAGGAAAAAACCATGAGTGAATCGCCAGACAATAAACAAGATGAAGTCCCTCCTTTACCTTCTAGTTATTCATTAATTTCAACACTAGGTTTGGTTTCTATGATCTCTGGTTTGTTGGTCGTGTTAATTTATGAGTATACAAAACCGATTATTGCAGAAAATCAACGATTAGCGACTGAGCGTGCTATTTTTAAAGTGCTTCCTAAAGCAACTAGTCGTTTAACTTTTATTATTAAAGAAGGTAAAATTGAGCTATTAAAAGTAGAGGATAAAACTAAAGGGGATCTAATTTATGCTGGTTATGATGCTAATAACCAGTTTGTTGGTATTGCTCTTAATGCTGCTGAACAAGGTTATCAAGACATTATTAAATTACTTTATGGTTATCAACCTGAGAAAGGGTGTATAACAGGCTATGATGTTTTAAAAAGTACAGAAACACCTGGTTTTGGTACAAAAATCACTACGGATGAGGAGTTTTTAGCTAACTTTAACTGTTTAGATGCTAAGGTTAGTCCATCTCTATCAGGTTTGATTAACGAAATTAAAACAGTAAGGCATGGTACCAAACAAAATCCATGGGAAATTGATGCTATTTCTGGTTCTACCATTACATCCAATGCGTTAGGGCGGATGTTTAATCAAAGTGCGAATGCATTGCACCCAATTATTACACAAAATTTATCGTTACTAAAACAAGCAAAAGAAAAGGCAGAAGGTAAACATGGCCAAAGCAAATAAAAAAGAAACTCCATTAACTATGGATGTATTTACTACTGGAATATGGAAAGAAAACCCTGTGTTTGTAATGATGCTAGGCTTATGTCCTGTGCTTGCCGTAACCAATAGTGTAGAAAATTCGTTGGCAATGGGTGCTGCAAGTATTTTTGTTTTGGTTTGTTCTAATGCATTGATTTCTGCACTTAGGAATTTTATTCCTAAACAAGTTAGAATCACGACTTATATTATTATTATTGCCACCTTTGTCACTTTGGTTGATTATATAATTCAAGCAATTAGCCTAGATTTATATAATAAGTTAGGTGCATTTATTCAATTAATTGTTGTTAATTGCTTGATTTTAGGCAGAGCAGAAGCTTATGCCTCTAAAAACTCCTTCACCAAAACTGTCATCAGCGCTTTAGGGATGGGATTAGGTTTTACACTAGCCTTGGTCATGTTAGGTGGAGTTAGGGAATTATTAGGTGCAGGACAGTTATTAGGTTATCAGGTTTTTAGTACCAATTTTGAACCCTGGGTTGTCATGATTCTTCCACCAGGAGGGTTTATTGTACTAGGCTCCTGGTTATTACTTATTAATTATATTGAGGAACGCAGAGCTGGAAAAATAATTGATGAAAATGAAGAATCTGTTCACGCCACCGCCACTCAGAATTAAGCATTGTTATGAATCCTGAATCACTCAGTTTTATTTTTCTAAGTGCCTTTTTAATCAATAATTTTGTATTGGCATTATTCTTAGGTTTATGTCCTTTTGTTGGCGTATCAGCTAAACGAGATACGGCTTTTAACATGAGCCTTGCTACGGCATTTGTCATGTTTGTAAGCTCTACTTGTTCCTATGGAATTAATCTTGTATTAACAAGCTTTGACTTAGAGTTTTTGCGTTTAATCAGTTATATCGCTCTTATTGCATCATCTGTTCAATTAGTTGAAATGGTGTTAAAGAAATTTAGCCCCGCCCTATTTAGAGCTTTAGGTATTTTCTTACCGTTA
This sequence comes from Methylococcaceae bacterium, assembly GCA_021647145.1. Classification (GTDB taxonomy): domain Bacteria; phylum Pseudomonadota; class Gammaproteobacteria; order Methylococcales; family Methylomonadaceae; genus QPIN01. Next base: position 13,588 of record JAKIVF010000018.1, read on the forward strand.
ATCACAACCAACTGCGCTATTTTAGGTGTTGCCTTATTTCAAACATCCAGAGGCTATGATTTTTTGCAATCAGTTTCATTTAGCCTGGGAGCAGGAGCAGGATTTGGTTTGGCCATTATTTTAATGGCAGGGTTAAGAGAAAAGTTAGAACTATCGGACTTACCAAACATTACCCAGGCTGCTGCTTTAAGTATGATGTTAGCTGGAATTTTATCATTAACTTTTATGGGGTTTGCAGGGCTTGGGACAACTGCTTAGAAAAAACTATGTTTAATTTATTAATCACTATTACTATCATTTTTTCATTATTATTAGCTTGGATTTTAATCCAGCAAGCAGCTAGAAAATATGCAGCCAACCACCCTGAACTTGGTCCAGTAAAAGAAGAAGGCCTAGGTTGCGGAAAAACTTGCGGGTGTAAAAAAGGAAGTTGTGACCAAAAAAATTAAATGTCAAAACCTGTTATCCCAAGCCTTATCTAGTCGTTTAGCAGAAATAGGGTAAGCCGTTTTGATTTGTTGTGCAAATAAGGAAATCCTAAATTCTTCAAGGTCCCAGCGAAATTTATCCTGCTCTGGGATCACGATTTCTTTTTGGGATTTTTTTTCTACTTCAACCCAATATCGTTTCCAATATCGATTTAGTTCTTGTAACGGCTTTATCTCATTTTTTTGTCTATCTAAACGATATTCAATTGCCTTTAAATAACGGGGAAGTGCTTTAAATTGACGATAAGGTAAATGACGAATAAAACCAGCATAAACAAGTAAGCTCAATTGGCTCTTTATATCATCAGCCGTGTCCTTTTGCGTACCTGGTTGATCTAATTGTTTTTTTATAGTATTGACTCTTTCCATCACTTCTACCACTATTTTACCAATTTCATTGGCAAAACCGACCATATACTGTTTCTTATTTTTTAAACAATCATCAAAGGCAAATTGTGTACGAATATCACCCTCCTCAAGAAATGTTGCAGCTAAAATGGCAAATAACATGTCTTCTTTAAAGATGCCTCCTGTTCTGCCGCCTACCAAAGGATGTTTTTCCAGTTTATTATAATTAAATTCCGTTGCGGGTGATTTTGGTAAATTTTTGATAATATACTGACTGTCTTTACGTGCCTGTAATTGAAACAGCCTAAGCAAACCCTCTTTATGCGCTAGTTCTGCTTTTGGCTTTGTATCAAAGATACGAACTCCTATTGCATCACCCTCATCTATCATCGCAGGAAAACCAACAAAAGATTGCCCTTTTTGAATAAATTCATAGGTTTCAGGCAGATCATCAAAAGCCCATTGAATATACCCGGTATGGTTTAATTCATCTGCTGCTATTTGGTCAAAACTATCTCCTGCCTTTTCAGTATGTTTATCCTGTAAAGCTTTTAAGTTTCTACCATATCCTATAGACTGCCCCTTTTCATCAACCACCCGATAATTCATTTTTAAATGGTCACTCAGCAGATCAGAATTCCATTCCGTTAAAGGAATTGATTCACCTGTTATTTGTCGTAATCGCGCACCGAGCCATTCATATAAAGAACCTTTAAAATCAGGTTCTATTTCCAGGCAAGATTGTACTGTTTGTGGAACTGGCACAAAATATTTACGAAGCTGTTTGGGTAACGCCTTGATTAAGGCTATCACTTTTTCTTCAAGTAAACCAGGAACCAGCCATTCAAACGGTTGAGTTGATATTTGATTTAATTGATGAACAGGAATAATAGCCGTCACCCCATCTTCATCATGCCCAGGTTCAAATCGATATTGCAGCTCAATGGATAAATTACCGACATTTTTATGATCAGGGTAATCCCAATCACTCACATACTCATCATCTTGACGAGTCAAATCTTCTTTAGTTAAAAATAATAGCTTGGGAGTCTCTTTTTCAGCGCTTTTACGCCACTTATCTAATGTGATTCCATTAACCACTTCTTCAGGTAATTTTTTATCATAAAACTGATACAACCATTCTTCATCTTCAATTAAATCAACACGTCGTCCTTTATGTTGAATATAACCAACTTCTTCTAGTAATTTATGATTGGCTTTAAAAAATGGCGCATTAGAATGATAGTCTTGAGCGACTAACCCACACCTGATAAACATTTCCCTTGCTGCTTTTGGGTCAACATTCTCATACGGTATTTTTCTTTTAGGCTGTATGGTCAAGCCATAAAGTAGGACTCGCTCATAAATTGCACTACGCCCTACTTTCTTTTCCCAATGAGGTTCATAATAACTAGATTTCACAAGATGTTTAGCACATTGCTCTATCCACTGTGGTTCGATTTTAGCCACTGTTCGTGCATAGACTTTTGATGTTTCTACTTGCTCGGCTGCCATAATCCATTTTGGCTTTGGTTTATATTGCCCAGACCCTGGAAAAATAAAAAACTTTAAATTTCTAGCACCAATATATTCGTACTGCTCGTGCCGAAAACCAATGTTAGATAATAATCCTGGTAATATGGCGCAATGGATTGCTTCATACCCTGCTTCACTGGTATTGGGTTTTAACTTTAACTCTCCTTTGATAACTTGCACAATTTGTGCATGTATATCAAACCATTCGCGCATTCTTATATAAGATAAAAAGTGTTCTTTACAATATTTTCTTATTTTATTATTTGATAAAGCCTTTTTTTGAATTTCAAATACCTTCCAGATATTTAAAATAGTTAAAAAATCAGAGTCATCAATTTTAAATTCTGTATGCTTACTATCAGCTTGCTGCATTTTATCAGCAGGCTTTTCACGAGGGTCTTGTATGCTTAATGCAGAAACAATAATAGAAATTTCAGTTAAACAATTGAGTTTATCAGCAGCTAATAGCATTCTAGATAATTTTGGATCTGTCGGAATTTTTGCTAATTGTCGACCTATCAATGTAATTTTACCGCCCTTGTCTAAAGCATTAACTTCATGCAAAGAATTTTTTCCATCTCGAATCATCTTATCTTCAGGTGGCTCAAGGAAAGGAAAATCCTCTATATCACCTAGTTTTAATGATGTCATTTGTAAAATAACTGATGATAAATTAGTCCGTAAAATTTCTGGCTCGGTAAATTCTGGTCGGGATAAATAATCTTCTTCTGAATATAAGCGAATACAAATGCCTTCCGCAACCCTTCCACAACGTCCGGCTCTTTGATTGGCACTCGCTTGAGAAATTTTTTCTATGGGTAGTCTCTGAATTTTACTCCGATGACTGTAACGACTAATCCGAGCATGCCCTGTATCAATTACACTTCGAATCCCGGGAACAGTTAATGAGGTTTCTGCAACATTCGTTGCTAAAACTATACGCCGGCTACCTTTTGGTTTAAAAACTCGTTCCTGCTCACTAACACTTAACTTTGAATATAAAGGCAAAATTTCACATTTAATCGGATGATGCTTCTTTAAAGATTCTGTTGTTTCTCTAATTTCTCTTTCACCATTCAAAAAAATTAAAATATCGCCAGGTAAATCGCGATGTAGTTCATCAACCGCATCTAAAATCCCTTGCTGTATATCTGCCGCAGTTTCATCATCCTCTTCGATCAATTCAATCGATCTATACCGAACTTCTACTGGGAAAGTCCGCCCTGATACATTAATTATTGGAGCTCCATTAAAATGCTTAGAAAAGCGTCCAGGATCGATCGTTGCAGAAGTAATAATTAATTTTAAATCTGACCGCCTAGGTAACAACCAACGCATGTAACCTATTAAAAAATCTATATTTAGGCTACGTTCATGTGCCTCATCTATTATAATTGTATCGTATTGATTTAAATAAGGATCATTTTGTGACTCAGCCAATAAAATACCATCAGTCATTAATTTAATTAAAGACTGATCGTGAGTTTTGTCGTAAAAACGAACTTTATAGCCAACAGCTTGACCGACTTTTTGCCCCAGTTCTTCGGCTATTCTGTCAGCTACAGTTCTTGCAGCAATTCTCCTAGGTTGTGTATGACCAATAAAACCATTAACGCCTCGACCGATCTCCAAACAAATTTTAGGTATTTGTGTGGTTTTACCCGACCCTGTTTCTCCACATAAAATCAATACTTGGTTTTGTTTTATTAATTGAGCAATTTCATCCTTTTTTTCTATAACAGGTAAATCAGGATAATTAATAATAGGTATATTTGCTTTGCGCTGAATACATTTATTAATAGAGTGATCTATTTGAGACTGCAAGGTTGTCAACTTTTCAACAGAAAGACACCCTTTTTTGTAGTCGCTACGAAAACGATCTAATAACCGTTTATGTCGATATTTATCGACATTCATGCAAAACTGCAACTTTTTTGACAGTTGTTTAATTAAATCTTGGCTAGGCATCAATTATGAACAAAAATATTCATTATACTTGAATAGTAAATACTTCAAAAAACCATATTTACGCTATCTCGATGCATATAATCGATTAGTCATAATGGTAAACTACTTTTTAAAATACTAACTTTATTTAAAATTGAAGGCGAATATGAATTTAAGTAAAATTAATCATTATTTCTACTTTGATTCAAACGTGTTAACTAAATTTTCTGTATATTCAAAGTTAAAACTATAGCTTTTTTTCTTAATAAGCTATGGCTTACTCTAAAAACAAAAAATGCAAAACTTGATAACAATAGACAGCTTAATAATCATAAAATCTTTTTTTATCACATTTTTTTTATTGCTAACTCTGCCTCCACTAGCAAAAAAAATTGGTCATACTGATTCACCTAGCTCCAGAAAAAAACACGCTGGTGAAGTACCTTTAGTCGGTGGACTTAGTATTTTTTTATGCCTATTAATTCTATATTATTGGCTTCCCATTAAAAACCATGCCTATATACTAGCTGCATCATTAATAGTCATTTGCGGAACTATAGATGACAATAGAGAACTTAGCGCAAAAGTTCGAATATTTATTGAAATGATAGCAGCACTGATCATGATTAAATGGGGTGGAATCGAAATAAATAATTTAGGAAACCTCTTTGGCTTTGGTGATATCTCATTAGGTAAATTCTCATCAATTTTTACGGTCTTTGCAATAATTGGTGGGGTCAATGCTTTTAATATGCTTGATGGTATAGATGGTTTAGCAGGCTCTCTATCCTTATTGGTGTTTATTCTCATTTTTATTATTGCTTTAACTACACCTGAAATCATTTCCTTATGTTTGCTATTTATTTCCGCAATCATTGCCTTTTTATTATTTAATCTACGTATTTTTGGTCGTAAGAAAGCCTCTATTTTTTTAGGTGACACTGGTAGCATGCTCTTTGGTTTCACCATTTGCTGTCTTCTTATTGAAGCCTCTAAAATTGAAAAAAATATTATCTCACCAGTCACTGTTCTTTGGATAATAGCCATCCCTCTTTTTGATTCAATTTCAATTATGATCCGTCGTATTCGAAAAGGTCAATCACCATTTGCCCCAGACAGAGAACACTTCCATCATATACTCCTACTTGCAGGGTATTCTGTTAATCAAACCGTTGGTATTATTCTTTTAATTGCATTTACAGCCGGATCATTTGGGATATTAGGCGATAGATTGTTTAATTTTCCTGAATGGCTAATGTTTTACATATTTATAAGCTTCTTCTACCTTTATTATTGGGGAATGACTCACTCGTGGAAATTAATGAAACTTGCTCGTTACCTCCGCGAGCACAATCAAGACAGAAGAAAGGTCAAAAGAAGACAACAAAGTTTAACTTATTCTGGTCAAAACAGACGTATTTTATCTGATAGACGTAGTGGAAAAGAAAGGCGCTATCACGATATAAGAAAAGAGATATATAAAGAAAGAAGAAATTAAACTCTTATCAAAATATTTGTAATTCTGGTGAATATCTCTTATAGAAAAACAATTAATTTTAACACAGCATATTACCTTTTCAGCCTGGCTTTAGTTTGGTTTAGATAAAGTTATATCTTGCTCTTTTATTAACCGTCCACTCAATACAGTAGCTTGCCTTCAGCATAATAAAGCTTATAATTCCAGAGTTGTTTATAATAATTTTATTACTTCATCATTAACAGAAATTCTTCTTTGTCGGTTTAGACTCATTTCGTATTGGAGAAGGCTTGAACTTGAATATAAAATCAATATTATGCTAGTATAATTAATTCGTTTAAACTTGCTCAGTTGTTGATGTTTATGATTATTTTTATTCAGTTAAATCTGAGAAAAACCCCGCTGACACTGATAAAAGAAATTGTCGAAAAATAAGCTATATTTATATAAAAGTAATTTTTTTACTATTTAGGATACCCCCTTTATATTTGATGAATGGAACCTTGAATCAAAATATTATCCAATTCATTCGCTGAAACCCGTCGTAATAGCTTGAGGTTCGCCTTGATCTTGAATTTTTTGGTTCTAAATCTTGCTTATCCACAAATATAGATAGAGATATACCTATTACTAAATCAACTAACCACGCAAATCAAGCCTATGAAGAACCTCTTGATATTTCATAACGTTGCTTTAATTGCTTTTACAAGAAAACCTTAACTGAATACAAACACAGGACTATCCGGTACATGATAAATTTAGCACTGGTCGGAGTAGGAAAAATGGGCATGTCCCATTATGCAATACTATCAGCCCACCCAGAAATAGAAATCACCGCTATATGTGATAACGCAACCTTCCTAACCTCCACTTTCAATAAGCAAACAGGCGTCAAGGTTTATAAAGATCATAAAAAAATGTTCAATGAATGCGAATTGAATGCAGTTGTCATTTCTACACCTAATTCAACACATTTTGAAATTGCAAATATGGCTTTGGAAAAAGGTATTCACGTATTCGTGGAAAAACCACTATGCCTAGACCCAAAAGAAAGTTTGCAACTTTCTGAACTAGCAAAAAAAAATAAGCTTGTTAGCCAAGTAGGCTACCACAATCGCTTTATTGGAACTTTTCAAGAAATGCGCCGATTGATAAAAGCTGGGGCAATTGGGGATATTTATCATATTGAAGGTAAAGCATATGGTCAGGTGGTTACAAAACCAAAACCTGGTATGACATGGCGATCAAAAAAATCAGAGGGAGGCGGTTGTCTTCATGATTACGCATGTCACGTACTTGACTTAATGAGCTTTGTATCAGAAACACCAGAAACAGTTAAGTCTGCTCAATTACAATCAATTTTTTCTTCGGACATTGAAGATGCAGTTTATGCCACACTAAGCTATAAATCTGGGGCAACAGGCTATCTTGAAGCTAATTGGAGTGATGAATCAGTTCGTAAAATGAGTACAACCATCACTGTTTACGGAAAAAATGGTAAGATTATTACCGATAGACAAGAAATCCGTGTCTACCTTAAACCAAAACAGACCTTCGAATCCTTTGAGGAAGGCTGGACATCTCGCTATATTACCGAATTACAAAAACCAGTTAACTTTTACTTACGTGGCGAAGAATACTCAGCTCAGCTTGATCAATTTATAGACGCAATTCTGGGTAAAGATGTTGATGTCGATAGCTCTTTTGTTAATGCAGCTGAAACAGATATTATTATTGATGAAATTTCAAAATTAGGAAAAGCTTGATCATGACACCTCAAAAAATTCTATTTGGTGATAACCAGTTTTTCGGCGTAAATCATATGTCGGAAGAAAAAGCACGCTCACAATCAATGAAATTTCGTGATACGGCTTCAATTATGCGAGTATTGGATGACGCTTACGATGCAGGAATCAAAGTTTTTATGTGCACAACCTATGATCGTGTAGGTGAGATTGCCGGAATAGTAAAAAACAACCCACAGAGGTACCCAGACTTTGAATTCTATCCCTGTATGCCCTACGCTCATAAATATGCCAATTCAGTAGGTGAAGTTGGAATCATCAAAACTTTAAAAAACTTTTCCCCCTCTGGTGTAATGAACACCTTAGTTCGCGGAGCAGTTTCAGTCGTCACTGAAGATATCAGTAAAATGATGCAATTATTAGTAGATACTGAAATGAAAAAATTTGAAGGAGTGAAGACACCTGTTATATTTCTACAAAATGTTGTTACTGATCTTCTTTTAGGGCTTAAATTCTACGATATGCTAGGGGACTATCATAAATATATACAAGATAAATTTGGCGCAGAAGCGGGCTTTATCACCATGAACTTGCCCTTACTTTTAAGAGTATTGAATGAGCAAGGCATAAAAAACCCAATTGTTTGTGCAAATATAAATAAAATTGGATTCCGCATGTGTGGAGGAATTGAGGAGTACAAAAAAGTCATCGCTCAAGGCAATAGCAGAGTTATTGCCATGTCAGTTCTTGCATCCGGCGCCATACCACCGAAAGAGGCGATTGAATGGGTCTGTAATATTGAAGGGCTTGATTCAATAGTCTTTGGTGCATCCTCTGCTGCAAATATAAATAATACCAAGAGCTTAATTGACGAGCTTTGGAACCTTTAATTCAAGATTTATTTTATAAAATGAAACCCAGAAAAAATCCAGTAAAATACGAACAAATCAACATTCTGAACGCAGTCGTTGATAATATTAGCATGGATGAACTTGTGAATGATTTTGATGAAGGTCTTTTGCTTACCTTGCATGTAGATATGCTGATGAAACTGCAAAAAGATAAGGAATTCTATGATATTTTACCTGAGTTTGACATTATAACCTGCGATAGTCAGATACTTTATTTTGCAACAAAGTTTCTTGGAACTCCTGCAAAAGAACGTGTTTCTGGCTCAGATTATTTCCCTAAATATTATATGAAGCATAAAGATAATAAAGATGTCACAATATTTTTATGTGGAGGAGCCCCTGGAATTGCTGAAATAGCCCAAGAGAATGTCAATAAAAAAGTTGGAAGAGACATTATTATTGGCACTTATTCTCCTCCTTTCGATTTTGACAACAGTCAAGAGGAAATTGACAAAGTAATTGATAGTATTAATGATTCTGATGCTACCGTATTACTTGTTGGCTTAGGTGGAGGTAGACAGGAAAAATTCATAGTCAAGTATCGCGATCGTTTTAAACATATCAAAACATTTTTACCATTAGGGGGAACTATAGATTATGAAGCAGCAACGTTTAAAAGACCACCAGCATGGATAACTGAAGGTGGATTAGAGTGGTTATACCGTCTTTTAAAGGAACCCAAACAAAGATGGCACAGATATATTGTCCATGAACCACCTGCTCTTTATTATCTACTGGCACAGAAACTTGGTTTTTATAAAAACCCATTTTCCAGTTAAATAACTAATAGATCAATCCGTTATTGCTTACTTTTGACATACTACAGAGTCTTCAATATAATCATACCTGATTACCCACAAGCTTCCGCCGAATCAGTAGATGACTTTGTAAGGTATTGAAAAATAATAAATATCTATTAATGAAAATTTAACTTAAATTTTAACTTTGATCAGGTTAAAAAATAACCATTATTTTTCATAAGATTACATTTAGCTTTTTAAAGTGGCGGAAGCTTGTGGGTAATCAGGTAATCATATGGATCTTCTTACCATATTCGTTACTCAACATTGTTGAAGAAATCGAATCATTTCTAAATGCCGCGTTTCAACCTTTAATCTAAATAATTATGGACAATCAAATAGAAAAATTTATTTTATGCAACCTTTGCGGCAGTGATGATTATTCTATTATCTATCAAGCTGGAAAAGCACAGATTAGTCAAATAGTTAAATGCAATAAATGTGGATTAATGTACTCAAACCCTCGCAAAAAAAATGAAGACCATGTCGACATTGAAGCTGGCGACCCTGAATTGATTCTAAAAAGAATCTATTCAGGTGCCTTGCGAGAAAGAGTTCTAAAAGAAGAAATTCAAGTAAACGACTATAAAAAAGCTAAGTTATATTTACAAAATCAATTCCCCAAGCACGGAAAATTACTAGAAGTTGGTAGCGGATTTGGTTATTTATTAAAGTATTTTAAAGAAGATGGCTGGGAAGTAACAGGGGTTGAGCCAAGTGCTGCATTATGTCGATACGCTAAAGAAAAAAACAAAATTAATACGATACCAACTATCCTGGAAGATTCTGAGATAGAAACTGGTTCTATTGATGTAGTATTGATGATGCATGTTATTGAGCATGTCCCTGATCCGCAATCTACTTTTCAAGAGGTATATCGTATCTTGAAGCCAGGAGGAATTTTTATAGTTGAAACACCTTGCTATGATAGCTTAATGTTTAAACTACTTGGCAAAAGAGAAAGAAGTTTAAGCTGCGATGGCCATATTTACTTCTTTACAGCAGACACGCTAACTCAAATAGCAAATAAGTCCCTTTTTACACTTGAAAAACTGGAGAGAGTAGGACGAACTTTAACTTTAGATCGATTGTTATATAATGTTGGGGTAATTAGCAAAAGTAAAAGTTTTTTAACCTTTCTCTCAAAAATCTCTCACAAACTTCATCTTAAAAAACTTGTTTTTTCTTTAAATTTTAGAGATATGCAGAGGTTATATTTACGAAAAGAAAGTTAAGAGTATCTCTATAAATTGTGACTGAGGAATTCGAGAACAAAACATCCAAGATCAAGACATTGAACAAAGTTCATTTAAGAAACCACATCAGCTTTATGTGGATAACATCTTGATTAGTATTTCAGCATCTAAAAAAAGACTTACCCAGAAAGAACAAGATCATGTTGCTTCATTAGTTCATTAACATCCTTTCGATAGCACACTTCAACTGATAGACTTAAATTAGTCGTTTGAAAACCTCTTTCTAGTAAAGACTCAGTTTCTACATATAAATCATGTATATCATAAATTTCTAATACATTAAAAATTGACTGAGTATCTTTTAATCCGTATTTTTCTGCTTTCTGCTCTTTTTTTAGCTGAAATACGCCATCATCCAAAAATAGTAACGATACATGTTGGTCAAAAGCTGCAGCAGTTAAAATAACATCTAATTTTTCTTGTAACTGTACGCCATTATGCGGGGATGTCCTCATGACAAATAATATTTTTTTCAACCTAAACCTTTTTTTAAAATTCTATAAAACGATCAGCAACTAGCATTGCTTCTAACAACTGGCCTAAACCAGATATTCTAAAGCCTTCAGCTAAATCATTATCCAGCTTATTTTGCCGTTTTGCTTCATCAGATGATAGCAAGCCCCTCCTTTGTGCTGCAGAAATACAAACGACCAGATCAATACTTTGTTCATTTGCTAATTCAGTCCATTTTTCAGTCATATTTATTTCATCATCTGGTGGTGTTGTATAATTAAAAGCGTGATAAATTCCTTCTTGATAAAAAAATACTCGAAAAACTTCGTGTCCCATATCTAACGCAGATTTGATAAATTTATAAGCTGAGAAACCAGTCCTAGAATCAGTTGGACTTGAATTAATCTGTATTGCATATTTCATTTTAGATGAATAAATAATAACTAGGCATAAAGTTATTCTATAATAAGACTATGTCTAAAAACCAAAAAAAACCTCTAGAAGCTCAAGAACCTCTATTTTAGTGCCTAGATTATTGTAATAAGCTAGACGTAAAGCAATAGGAACAGCAATCTATTTCAATGCATTACAACTAGCTCATTTGATTAATTTGTGTACCCAAAACAAGGATTCCTGGGTAAGAGTATTTTATATACTGTCTCTGGCCTTAATGATATTAAAATCAAAAACCCTTGCATTTGCTTTGTTTCTTTCTTTCGTAACAATACCAACAACTGCAATTGAAATAGAAAACATTAAATTACCAGATATGGGGGACTCTTCAGGGACTCTCATTTCCCCTACACAAGAAAAAGAATTAGGAGCTGCCTTTTTCAGAAGTTTACACAGTAGAATAAATATAAATCAAGATGCAGAAATACAACATTACATCCAATCAATCGGTAATCAATTAGTAACCAATAGTGACCTTCCTTCTAACCCATTCCATTTTTTTGTTGTACTTGACAATCAAATTAATGCCTTTGCTGGCCCAGGAGGTTATATAGGTATCAATGCTGGCCTGCTTTTATTAACCGAATCTGAAAGTGAATTAGCATCAGTAATGGCACATGAAATCGCCCACATCACTCAAAGGCATCTATATAGAGCTTTTGAAGCAGCCAGTAAATTATCTATTCCAACAGCTGCGGCAACATTAGCAGCTATTTTAATAGCCACACAATCACCAGAAGCAGGCCAGGCTGCTTTAATGGCTATCCAAGCAGGAAGTGTACAATTTCAGATTAATTTCACACGCGATAATGAAAAAGAAGCTGACCGTGTAGGAATGCAAACATTGGCCAAATCTAAATACAACCCTAGAAGTATGCCTGCGTTTTTCGAAAAACTCCAACAATCCACTCGTTATTATGGCAAAGGTATTCCAGAATTTTTAAGAACTCACCCTGTTTCTGCTTCACGTATTTCTGACACTCGAGGAAGATCAAACAAATACCCTTACAAACAATATCCAGACTCCCTCGATTATTTACTCACAAAAGCTAAACTCAGAGCTATTACTACTTCTAATAAAAAAACTACACTTAAGTATTTTAAAACACGGCAAGAGCAAGGGACAAAACTGCAACAATCTATTGCTTTGTATGGCATTGGACAAATCTATCTCAATCAACAGAAATTTACTCAAGCAGAAAGTATTTTTCTTCAACTATCCAAGCAATATCCAAACCAACCACATTATGCCTATGCTTTAGCTAAAACTTCATTTGAAGCACAACAGTATAAAAAAGCACTTTCACTTTTTAAAGGAGCGCTCCACCGCTTTCCTAACAGTAGTGCAATAAAAATTGAATATATTTCAACTTTATTAAAAACAAATAACTCAGACAAGGCAAAAACACTTTTAAAGTCATTAGATTATAAAGCAAAAAAACAACCTTTTTACTTTGAATTAATGGCTCAAACTTACGCCAACCTAAAACAACCTGCAGAATCACACCGTTATTTAGCAGAATATTATTACGCTAACGGACAAACTAAAGCTGCTATTTTACAAATAAATTTAGCTAAAAAATCTAAAGATAATAACTTTTATCTTCAAGCTATTTTAGATGAACGTTTAAGGTTTTTTATTCTGGAAGAAAAGGAACGGAAGTTAAATCGATAAGGTTAGACTAACGGCTCTATCGTTAACCCAAATCTTAGCGTGCTTTTTTGTTACCCAGTACGCTAAAGACAATTACTTGCGCCCCGTCTAAAAATGTTTGTAATTCTTGGGTGTTTTATTATTCTTTAAGATTCACGATAGCTTTCATTACTTCATCATGAACAAATTCCCTAATTTTGTCAGCTGAGAGTCAATTCATTGGAGAAGGCTAATATTGTCAATTCCACTAGCAGTACATTTAATGCAGCGGCAGAAAACTGATCAATATAATCCACTGTGCTTGATATGATGTCTCGTATTAGAGGGTTTCGCCCATTTTGGGAATTTTTCCTAAATCAATGGTGCTTTTCCAGTAATTGATATTACTCTGGTTCTTCATGTTTTAATATTGGGTCTGACTGATATAATTCAACAGCATAAAAACATGAGGATATAAATATTATGGTTATAAAACAAACAATGGCAATCACCTTTGGCGTTCTGTGTATGGTGAATCTTTCTTATGCCATGCCAAATGATGATAGCAACGTAAATGGAACTAATCATGCTTGCGTTCATACGGGTGTTGGTACTGATTTTCCTGTAGGCCCTGGTCAACTGTATCCCAATATTTCTGATGTACCTTGGACTACACTTCTTCCAGGTGATACCGTGCGGATTTTTTGGCGAAATACACCTTATAAAGAAAAAATTATTCTTGGTGTCGATGGAACCGAGAATAACCCAATCAGAGTCTGTGGTGTGCCAAGTCCAAATGGAGAACAACCTATTCTAGATGGGAATGGGGCATCAAATGACATAGATGATGAAGCAGTGTATGGAAGAACAACTTATAATGACCAAGGACAGGTTAGACATAGCATGGAATCAAGGGCGATGATTACTGTCTATCGTAAAGACTATAATAGTAAACCGAAGAATATTATTATTGAAGGGCTTCATATTAGAAATGTGAGGACTGACTTCCCATTCATTCGCATGACAGGTGAACAAGCGCAATATTCTGGAGGAGCCGCATGTATTCGCGTGCAAAAAGGGGACAACATTGTCATTCGAAACAATGAGTTAGAAAATTGCGGCAATGGTATTTTTACCTCATCTCAACTCTATAATGAAGCGAGCTTAACTAGGGATATTTTAGTTGAAGGCAATTATTTGCATGATAATGGGCGTCAAAATAATTATTTGGAACATGGAATGTATATTCAGGCAATAGGAGCAACTATACAAAACAACCGTTTTGGACCGAATGCACAGGGTACATTAGGAACTACTCTTAAAACACGCTCTGCAGGCCTTGTCATTCGTAATAACTTCTTTGAAGGTGGAAGTGCTCGAGCGATGGATTTAGTTGAAGTTGAAGATGCCAAAGAATGGGTTATTGAAGCAGCTTATAGAGATTGGACTGAAAGGAATGGTGTAGCGGTAAATCCAAGTCGTCTGGCAAAGGTTAAAGCAGCTGAGATTGCATATAAACAAACTTACGTCTATGGAAATTTTATTAACCATGTGGGTAGTGAATCTGATGCTGCAAGCATTATTCACTTTGGTGCAGATCATATCGTGCCTTATCCTTTAGAGCGGACATTACACCTCTACAATAATACAATATCAGTATTGAGTGATCTTAGTGATGTGTATAAATTCAGATTGTTTATTATAGGCCATAAAGATATTGGCTCAAATGAAACGCTCGAAATATTTAACAATATTATTCATATTGATAGTGAAACGCCAGACGCCCAACCCAGCTTCCTATGTTTAGGTCAAGGCGACGGTGGAGCCATTAATTTTGGTGTAAATTGGCTAACAGATAGTTGGAATGATTCAACAGCATTATCTGCATGCTATAACCAATACTCCCCGACACCACCATTACTTACAGGAGTAGAAAATTTAGTTGGTTTAACAGGTGGTCTATCTGCACCTATTGATCTTTCCTCCTTGCTGCCTGTTACACCTGATTTGAATCAAGCGCAGGTATTACCCGCCACTGTGTCTGCATATCCGATTATCAAGCAGTATGAGCCACACCAGAAAAGTGTGGATCGTGCATCCATGAATACTTTAGGTGCAGCGGAATTCGGTACCAGTGGAGATGATAATGATGGTGGTGGAGATAATAATGACGGAAACATTTTTGAAATAAACGGTTCTGTAGGTGCATACCTGGGCTTCAATTTATCTGAAGGAACAAGTGACGAGTGCAGGACCGGTGCTCCTGATTACCCGAGAGTGACAGGTTTACCTACAGGTATGTATTATAGTGGTAATTGTGCAATCTATGGTCGGCCTGAAACTACGGGAACCTATCGGTTGGAATTCCCTGTTGCTAATGGTGTTTGGTTGGCTGATTTAGTTGTGGTTGAGGAATAATTTAGATTCAGGTGCTACCAGCCATGGAGAGTAAGCGCGAGAGCTGGTAGTCCACAGTAGGTATAGATCCGTTGTTTTGTTGGAATTGGAGCGCTAGCGTAGTAGTGGAGACAAAATAAAAAGTATTCCGAAACGCTGTCCAGTCATTTGAGCCCGCGCAGAGTTTACGAAGGTGTGGCGAAGTGGCACGTACGCAGGACGGCTGGGTCGCTAAGGAAATAAGCGGTCACGTTAAGTTTTTGTCGCTTGCTTAGACAGGGATGCCCAAAACAAGCTTTCGCAAAAATAGCCCCCCGTAGATCTTGACTGAACTCTTATGTATATTTATTTTCTGAGAAAACAGAGACAGACTAACTGGTCAGCCAGTAATGCTGTTCCCACAGAATTAAATGAAAAATAAAGCAACCTGTTGGTTAATAAACAATAGCTTATAAAATTTGCTTATTAAAAATGTAGAGTTTATTAAACATTGTTTTTTTAATGCCCCTCCCTGTTTTTAAATGCCTAAAAAATAGATAGAAATAAAAAATATTTATACCCCAATTATTTGATGAGCGTGGGAACGATCTATTATCAATGGTGTCTTATATTTAAGTTCGTTGAACTAACGGGTCTCTTAGAATGCTGATTTATTAGAATGATAAGGCTTTTAAAAAGGATCCTAACCTTAATCAATAACACCGACAGAAAAGCAAATGAATCATATAAAATTCTTATTATTTTTACTTGTTTTACAGGTAGGGTTTGCCAATGCAAAAGTTTATGAGAATGCAGAATATGGAGGGATTGAAGCATTTTCACCGATACAGAGTAACCGTGTTTATGGTGTAACACTGGATACGATTGATGAAATTGATGCCAGTGTTGACGCGATAGGATTTCTTTCAAAGGAAATGACTACCCGTGTTGTCTTTGATCGCGTCCCCGCAACAACTTATGTAACAGCATTGGACAAGCTTGCAACTGCAAGCTACATCATGGGACAATTATTTGATTCGGTATATATCAAACAATATACACCTTCAGCATATCAGTCTCGCGTCAACGAATACCTGGATTTACATGGCGATATTGTGGATATCTGGGAAATTGGTAATGAAGTCAATGGTGAATGGACAGGCGATCCAGATATCGTTGCTCAAAAGACCATAGCAGCGTATCAAGAAGCAAATAATCGTGGGTATCAGACAGCATTAACACTTTATTATAATGATTTTGTCGAGAATGATGGATGTTGGGCAAACGAGGACGAAAAGATGCGCCCATGGGCGAAAACTCGATTAAATGATGCTCTAAAAAATGGAGTTGATTATGTTCTGGTCAGTTATTATGAAGAAGATTGCGATGATTATCAGCCCTCTCTTGCAGAATGGGAGAACGTATTCAATGATCTTGGTCAAATTTTCCCGAATGCCAAGCTGGGTTTTGGTGAAGTAGGCACGACCACAACAGATAAAGCCGCGTATCTGAAGCGCTACTATTCGTTAAATATAACACATCCACGATTTATAGGGGGGTATTTTTGGTGGTATTTCAAACAAGATATGACACCTAAGACAAATCCACTATGGTCAGAATTTAACCAGATTCTTAATACTTTGCCATAGCACCTAGGGTGGGAAAAGTGAAGCGCATTCCACCGTTTACCGCCAGAAAAACGCCGGCTTACGCTACCGCTCATCCAACTTTCGATTCTGGGTTACGGGTTTATACAAAGTGGAGATTTATGATTGGCAGCAATGTTAGAATGTCTATCAAAATAATAGACAGGAATATAATATGACAGCTACACCTTTAAGAAGCATCTACCAACTAAAAGTAACTCTAAATGGTTCAAAACCACCTATTTGGAGAAGAGTTCTTGTCCCAAGCAATATTACACTAGGTAAATTACACTTGGTACTTCAAATTTCTATGGGCTGGACAAATAACCATCTACACCAGTATATATCTGACGGAGTGTTTTATAGTATCCAAGATGATGATTTTGGGTTTGATATGGAGGTTGAAAATGAAGATAAATATAAGCTGAGCCAGTTATTAAAGTCTGATAAAGACTCGCTAAAATACGAATATGATTTTGGAGATGGTTGGGAGCATAAAATACTTCTAGAAAAAATATTACCATTTGATAAAAGCAATCAGTTACCTTTATGTGTTAAAGGGAAAAGAGCTTGTCCTCCTGAAGACTGTGGTGGTATTTGGGGTTATCAAGAGCTTTTAGAAACACTTAGTAACCCTAATGATTCAGAATATGAAAGCATGATGGAATGGCTAGGTGGTGATTTTAACCCGGAAGAGCTTGATATTGAAGAAATCAACAAAATGCTCTTTGAGTATGTTAAGTAATTTGTCTAATGAATAATAACACTATATTTTCAACGCTGTCGCTCACCTAACTTACGGCTTACGTGTTAATTGGGTTTAAAAACGCCGCCTATAGATGTCTCGACCATGTAGCCACTTTCCCCCAGCGTAAAAATAGCAACGCTTGCATTATAATCATTATTTGCCGAACTACCTTCATTAGCGGCAATAGCCGAGGCTTGAGCCGCCAAAGTTAGACTATTTGTTTTAAATTTATCTAACACCTTAATGATCTTTAAAAAATATTACCTCACTAAATACTTGTCCTCCCAGTTGTAATCCAATGGTTATCTGATAAAGAGCAATACTTCCAATCACCTTTCCTTTTTCAAAAACTTTTCCCTGGCTATAAGCACCTCCAAGCCCGAAGACCAATACCAGCTTTTGTTACAGACGGAAAAATAGCATACCCATAAGCCTCTTTAAAAAGACCTTTAAATTTGGGTCAGATTTTTTTAAAATTTGCTATAGTTTCTCGCGAATCTTGTTCTGATTGCGTTGTTTTTTCTGTTGGATCCCACCCAGCACTGGCTGAATTGAAAAAAAAATATAAAAATAAGGCTAATTTTTTTAACATAGAATAATTTTTGATTATAGATGACTATTGAAAAAGTAATTTTTTGAGTCTATATTTCAAACATAGTACTATCTCATCCTTTAAATTCAGTTTTTTGTGCTTGCAGCGGCCTTCCTCGATAGCACGTAGGTTAGGCTGACGAAGGAAGCCCAACAAAATATTTAGCCGAGAATAAGATCGGACACCCATAATTTAATTATTCCTGATTACCCATGAGCCTCAGTCAAATGAGAATAGAGTCTTTGCAGCTCTCTATAGACCTCGCCATTCCCGAAGTCTTTTATCGGGAATCTATTATTGTTTGTTGGACGAAGCCGCTAGCGCGGAGAAAAAGAGCAAGTCCGTAATATGAATAAAACACACCTTAATTTTCTGATCAAAAAAGATTAGAATCACTAAATCTCTCCAAGGAAAATATCTGCTCAATGTCTTTGCCAATTTCTAGTTAATTTAGTGGAAGTTAAACAAAAAATAGAATAGGAGTAACCAAGATATTCAAGACCACGAAATAGTGTCATATGTTACTGAAACTACCATCTTCAATGTAGTCATTCCAACTCACTGATATATTGTATAATTATTCAAAATCAACATACCTAAAAAGCTATTTTCTATATAGCACATATTTTGGGGCTGTCAAGAGCCACTTCAAAGTATATTTCTCGTAATTTAAACTCTTTTTTGCCTCGGGCTTGTCCAACAAACGGTTCAGATTGTGGCTCGCTTCGCGATCACAATCTAACCTTATTCGTTAGATTCCTGTTAAGAGAATGCAGGAATGATGGGGTATTTAGTAGGGTGCTTTTAAAGTGGCTGAGACTCATGGGTAATCAGGTAATTATTTACATTAGTTCAAATGTCATAAAGTAACCACAATGATCTGAAACCTGCCCATAGTCTTCATCGGTAAAAATCACCTTTGCCGAACTAACTTGTAGTTCACTGGATTTATTCATAAAAATATAATCAATGCGGTAGTCTTCAGCTAATAAATCATGCCAATGGTCGTCATTGACTCTAAATATTTTTTCGAAGACTCCTTCTTCATTAGCTTGTAAAAACTGATCATCATATTCATTGGAATTAACCACTAATTCATAGCCTTTTGAACCCGCTGTAATGTTAAAATCACCACATAATAGAGAGGCTTTAACATCATCAGAGAGATTATCTTTTGCCCATTGATGAAGTCTTTTAAATTGTCCTTCAAAGCCATCTTCTATCCAGCTTAAATGTGCAGAAAAAACATTAATTAATCCTAAGTAAGGGACATTTATTTGAGCCATTACAACTTTTCTAGAGTGGATGCTATAAATATCATGACTATCCGATACGTATCTGGCTTGCTGGTTAGCTAAAGGAAACCGACTTAAGATGGCCACTCCTTCTCTATATTTATCAAAACCAAGATGAGACCAATCCGTATGCAGATGAAAAGGGTGGGATAAACGATCATTAATAATCTTGGCAGAATTGGAAGGCCAATCACCTGCCCCATTATTCCAGAATTCAGCCACTTCTTGCAGGCAGACTATATCTGCATCTAGTTCATTAATTGCCTTAGCTATCTTGGTAAATTTTTCATCCTGATTTTGTTCTTGATAACAATGCAAGTTTAAAATTATAATTTTTAACTGTTCTGATTGAAAACTATAATTATTCTCCCTATTATTATCCCAAACCAGCTGAGCATCTTGGTTTTCAGCACTAATAATATATTGAAAATTAATAGCATCATAATGCTCAATCAGCCCAGTCCATAACTGAATTCCATATTGGTTTGGGTTTCGGGCATTACTTCCTAAATTATTATCCCAGTATTTTTTTGTAGTCTCACAAGAAACCAAGTGTGTGGTGTTCCAGTTATCTATTGTCCAATGAAGGGTTACTTTTTTAGCCTTAAAAGCTGAATCAACAGCAATAGTAATGGGGGTAAC
Source organism: Methylococcaceae bacterium (assembly GCA_021647145.1). Lineage (GTDB taxonomy): Bacteria > Pseudomonadota > Gammaproteobacteria > Methylococcales > Methylomonadaceae > QPIN01. Next base: position 33,934 of record JAKIVF010000018.1, read on the forward strand.
CGCTTGGCTTTCAGTTAACCGTCCCTGGAAGTCTATATTTTGTATTTGAACTCCTGAAGCCAATTTAATACCGGAGTCTGCGTCACTAGTATAATTATGTCCTTGATTGTTATCCCAGTATTCTTGACCAGTAACTCTATACCGTAAACTAAACTGAATGTTTCCTGGAAGAGAATAATCATCCCTTAAAGTAAAACAAATCTGTGCCTGCCAATACTCTTTATCTTGTCCTTGATAACTGTGGTATTTAGCAGGTAAAGTTTTCCACTCCCCCTGCTCTCCCTTCCATACAATATCCACTTGTTTATCAAAACCAAGATTCTCTAGCAATATAAAAAAATGTAAATACTGCTGAACTTGACAGTCTTTTCTGCTGATTGTATTTTTTACATAGAATAACTGGATTGTAGCCATAATGGTAAGTACTTTAATCCACTAAAACTTACTTTTCAAAAATAAAATTAACCGTTACTGGAACAGCCGTACTTATTGAAGAAAGCTTGGCAAGTGCTTTCAATAATTCAATACCTTTTTCAAGTTTATAATCACCCATTTTAATGATGATTGGCTTAACAGTAGTGGCTAATATTTTGTTATCGGCTAAGGCGGTAATGCGTAATTCTGCATCAATATTATTCTGCTGGCCATGAATAGATAACTCAAGGGGTAAATTTTGTGAAAAAGATTCTCCCGCTTTTAAACTATTGATTCGTTTAACATCGACTTTTGTGGATACCGTTGCTTTAGGAAACTTTACCACCTCAAAAAAAACCTTTTTCATTCTATCATCCCTTGTTGGGATTTTTGTATCAACACTACTTAAAGACACATCTACAGTAACTTCTCCATTATCCTTTAGTGATCCTTCCAAATTTTTAAACGTATGTACTTCTCCAACTGTCAGTTTTTTAATTGATATAAAATTAAGTGTTGATTCTGCATTATTTAATACCCATTCAGCAGATGCAGTATAACTAACACTGGCTAATAACAATGCTATAAAAGTTCGTTTTATTCCTATTATTATCATATTTATATTTCCTATAGTAAAAAAAAGGGGGGGGGTTAGAATTGTAGGTTGGCGCCACCTTTTTGACAACCCAACGCTACTCTTGCTAAAGATATTGGGTTAACGATAGAGCTGTTAAAACCCAACCTATCGATAGTTAAATCATGATGTTATAGGGTTATAATCCCTAAAATCTATTTCAGGAAACACATTATCCATAGTTTCTAAAGCAAGCAAGTAACGTTCATCTATTTTATTACTACGAATAGATTCATGTAAATAATTAAACCTTGCCAGATAATCTTTTATCTTTTTATTTGCATATTCAGTCGTCGTCCCTGATTTTAAAATAAATGGCCAATCAGAAGCTTGCGCCAATAAAACCGACCTAAATGCCTGATTAAGTGCGCGTTTTTGTATAGGCAAAACGTTAATACCAGAAAAATCTATTGCCAATTGTTCCATTTGCTCAGCAATTTTATGTAAAAAAGGATATACCCAGTCGTTTTTCTCATTAACCCAATAACTTGAATAACCTTCCTCTCCCCATGTTGAAGTAGAAGGCATAGAAATTTGATGATCTTTTTGCTGAGTTAAATATTCCCGACAGCTGGTTAATTTAACTTCACATTGTGACTCACTTGCCAGTCTCAAGACATGTTCTAACCAATGAGGCCCTTCCGCCCACCAATGCCCAAATAACTCTGCATCATAGGGAGAAACAATAATGGGAGGCCGATCCATCCATTGATCTAGTTTATTGATTTGCTCCAGTCTCTTGATAATAAAATCTTCAGCATCCTTTTTGGCTTTACTCTTTGCTTTTGAGGGATCATAGACTTCCTTAAATTGATTGCCCCCAGTAACTCTATGATATTTAATACCCGTATTAATTCTAGTTTTACCGTCAAGAATATAAGGTGCAATAGTTTCTAAATCTAATTCGAAACCTATATCACTATAATATTCTTGATAGTTTTCATCCCCAGGATAACCTTCTTGTGCACTCCAGACTTGATGTGAAGATTCTGGGTCTCTTGCGAATGCCATAACTCCATTGCCACAGTCAAGCGGTGCATAAACATTATTCTTCGGTTTAACCTCTGCATCCAGAGCTCCGTGTGTATCAATAAAAAAATAACTAATCCCAGTCTCTGCAAGCATCTTCTCTAAACCAGAATAATAGCCACATTCTGGAAGCCAAAATCCAGAAGGAGCAAATCCTAAGTTGAATTCAAATGTATCGATTCCACTCTTTATCTGATTACGAACGGCCATTTCACTCACATTAAGTAAAGGTAAAAAACCATGAGTTGCAGCTGTTGTGATCAACTCAAGCTGACCTAAGACATAATGTTTTTTAAAAGCCTGTAATAAATCACAATTATAATGTTGATAGGTCTTTTTTACTCTTATAAACAATCGTCGATACAGTCGAGCTAAGCTCTGATATTCCTTTTGACTTTTTGTTCTGACGATTTCTTTTTCAGCAAGTTCAATTCGACTATCTATATAATTCAGATAACGTTTTTGGAGTAACTCATCTCGCAACATTAAGATTAATGTAGGTGACAATGAAAGGGTTAAGCGATAATCCACATTATCTTTAGATAAGCGATCAAAAACATTAATTAATGGTAAATAGCATTCGGTGATTGCCTCAAAAAGCCAAATTTCTTCAAAAAAACTATCGTATTCAGGATGCCTCACATAAGGTAAATGTGCATGGAGGATAATACCTAGAAATCCTTGTTTTATATCCATTAGAACTAGCGTCCTGTTCCTGAAAAATAAGTATGTAAAAAATAAAATGGTTCTGGTTTTCTCTGCCCATAAAAATTATTTTCGTTAATAAGCTCATCATCACTACTAGTCTCTGTTAAATTATTTTCAACTAATACATCATTAATTTGAAAACTATTAATACGGTTTGAAGTGATTTCTAAATTAGGCTTTTGTTCTACATTAGATTCGGCTATTGTTGCAAAATAAGTCTTGCTTGTTTTAGACGAAGGTATGCTGACAGTTTGTTTTAATAAAGAACGATTAACTTTATAATCAGCAACTTGTTTTATTTTTACAAGCCCTCTTCTATTTTCTTCTGAATAGATTTGTAAGGTTAAATCACTATTTGGTGTAGGTGTAGAGAACCCCCTTTTATGCTCTTCAGCTAAGTTCCAATAAACATGCAGATGTTCAGGATCTACCGAAAGAAGCACAAGTTTTTTCTCGTTACTTGAAACTTTAGGTGCATAATAGAGGCTAATATTCTGACTTATTTCAAGTAATTCTTTTCTGGAAAGGCGCAGAGTTTTTTTTGATTCAGACAATGTTATACCTTCCATGTTATCAGCTTTGGTTTTAGCCATTGGTTTTGTTTGAATCTTATTTTCTAAAGGGTTCAGAAGGCTCATCACCGGTCTTTCTAGTTAACGTGAACGCCCCAATTGTACTATACTTAACGTCTTACTATAAATTTTGACTTGTAATAATGACCCCACCTTGTATTAAAGCATCCCTGCTCTTACTTCTATTTAGCGTTATTTCCTCGCCCTTATTTGCAAGTAAAATCCCCCCAATATTCAGACCAACATCAGCACTACAAGCCAGTGACTTAGCTATTATTGTCAATGATGCGGATCCTTTAAGTATAAGGATAGCTAACTATTATCAACAAAAACGAAAAATACCCATACAAAACATAATCCATATTCGCTTTAACCCAATGTATAAAATTTTACCTGTCGATACATTTGCACAGATAAAAAAACAAGTTGATAAACTTACCCCTAATAATGTTCAAGCCTATGCCTTAACATGGATGCTACCCTATCGAGTAGGTTGTATGTCAATAACAACGGCTTTCGCGGCTGGTTATAATGATTTTTTTTGCGCCAAAGGTTGTAATAGAACATCTTTATCACCTTATTATAATAGTGAAAAAAATCAACCTTATACACATTATAAGTGGCGCCCCACCATGGCCTTGGCTGGCGATACGTTTGAAGAAGTGAAACAACTGATTGATCGGGGAGTTGCATCAGATTACAGCCATCCAATAGGAACAGCCTACTTATTAAAAACAACGGATAAAGAGCGTAGTTCCCGAGCGAAAATTCATCCTCTTGTTACGAAAGCACTCAACGGCTTATGGGGAATAGAAAGTCTTGAACAGGATTATATTTCAGATAAACAAGATGTCATGTTTTATTTCACAGGGATGGTGAAAATCCAAAATATTAAAACAAACCATTTTTTACCCGGTGCAGTTGCAGATCATTTAACCTCAACCGGCGGTGTTTTAAAAGGTAGTACACAAATGAGCAGTATAGAATGGTTAAAAGCAGGAGCTACAGGGAGCTATGGCGCTGTAATAGAACCTTGTAATTTTGTTCAAAAATTCCCAAACCCAGGCATCATGATGTATTATTATATTAGAGGTAATAGCTTAATAGAAGCCTACTGG
>JAKIVF010000162.1 GCA_021647145.1 Methylococcaceae bacterium
AGATTATAAAAAACCAATGAACGTCTATAAAGAAGATATTTTACTCAATAACTGGCTAGATGAGGCGGCTTAAAACTTAGGAATAAGAAATTTGAAATAATTGTCTTGACTATTTGGGGTGCTAAATACTTAAAATAATTTTAGGTAGTGAAAATAATTGAGCTAACAGAGAGGTTTCTTACCAGGCAAGCTTGAAATTTCTTCTACAAATGAAGAAATGTGGTTGTTAGGGTCGCCGTTATTGAGTGGTTACCGTGACATTGTTGAGGAATCAGCATCCAAACGATGCCAAGATATATTGAACTATTTTAATTGATGAATGGGATGTTGCTTGTGAATATTACGAAGAGTTGGCAAAAACCGAAGTAGATATAGCTAGTGATATTGAGTGTAGAGATTTGGATTCGGCAGTTAAGCATTTGGCTAAAACTTGTTAGTAAGGATTCTCGATATCACAAGACTTTTAATTATTTACCTACCTATTTCGGTGTGGTGGAGCTTGAAAAATTGGTCGTTTATCAAAATCATATTAATGGCAGTTTTGTAAATATTTTAGAAAATCGTCTTGATTCTAAACCTGAACCAACCATTTTATTCCATTTTGTTTACTGCTGGACATGTGGACGCACTTGACTTGAATACCCTGTGAGAGACAGAATGTAAGTTACACTGGCTCTTTCAATATTTAGGTTTGTTTTTTCTTTTCAATTTCTCTGTGTCGAGACTCAATGACACTCTTGGATTTTTCTTGATTGTCTCGATTTAAAATAAGCCGAGATTTTACGTTTTGTTCAAAACACCCTTCAGGTGTAATTAAAAAGACTCGCTCAGCAAAATTAATAGTTTCTGGTCTATGAGCAATTATAATGCGTGTAAGTTTTAACTTGGCAATGTTAAGGTTTATCTTTTTTTCCAAAAAGATATCTAAATGCGAGGTTGATTCATCCAAAAATAAAATTCTTGGATTCTTGTATAATGCCCGAGCTAATAATATTCGTTGCTTCTGGCCTCCCGATAAAGTAGTACCCATATCCCCAATCAGAGAGCTGTAACCCATAGGCATCTGCATTATATCAATATGAATGGCCGCTATTTTTGCACAAAGCTCAATTTTTTCTTGCTTGAAGTGAGGGTCAAAGAAACTAATATTGTCACTGAGTGATCCTGACAATAATTGGTCATCCTGCATAACACTAGCAACTTGCTCTCGATAATTTCTTAGACCAAAATTTTGAATTTCCATGCCATCAACTAAAATTTTCCCTTCAGTAGGTTCCAACAATCCTAATATCACTTTCATTAATGTTGATTTTCCACATCCAGATGCTCCAATCAGGCATATAGACTCTCCTGCTTTAACTTTAAGACTAACATTATTTATAATAAAAGGGTCTGTATCAGAATAACGAAACCGAATATTTTTAATTTCTAAGTCGCCATTTATCCTTTTGGGAGTAATGTTTGAATTTATATCCTTTTCAACTTCCGTCATGACGATGTCACCTAATCTCGCCAAATGCAGGCTAATCATTTTAAACTCGATAATTTGTTCAATCAGCGACGTTGCTTTATTTGTGAATTGCCCTTTATAGGACATGAAGGCAAAAATCATACCTACCGATAACTGGTTACTAATAACCAGTTGTGCCGCCAAGTAGATAACCAGTATATTTTCTACCCCAGATAATATGCTATTTACAACAGTATAATTAATTTCCAGTTTTCCTATCTGAATACTAATATTTAAGACATTTGCATAAAGATTCTGCCAGACAGACTGACGCTGCGCTTCATTTCCAAATAATTTAATGCTTTGTGCTGCTCGAATAGTTTCCATGAAATTCGAATCTTCTTTTGCACCTGCAATAATTGCTTCTTCGGTTAATTGTCTGAAGGGTAGGTAGACTATAAACCGAAATAAGGCATAAATAAACACACCTGAAATTACAATCATTGTCAGTAGTGGGCTATAGATGAACATCATAACCAGAGTACCGACAATCATCATTCCATCTACTATTGCAGAGATGATCTCGCTTGTTAGCATTTCTTTAATTTTGTCCATTGAGCCAAAACGGGAAACAATATCGCCGATATGCCGTTTCTCGAAATAAGAAAGTGGTAAACGAATTAAATGATGAAATAAATTGTTCGCTATTTGAATATTAAGCTGCGTTCCCATGTTAATAATAATCAGTGATCGTAAGGCTGTAACCCCGACCTGAATAAGCATTAATAAGAAAAAACCTAGAGCAAGGATTTTAAGTAATTCAAAATCATGACTTACCACAACTTCATCAATAACTAATTGCATGAAAAAGGGGGAAATAATACCGAAAAATTGCAATAATAACGACAGCAGTAAAATCTGGAATAAAGTTTTCTTAATACCACTAATTCGCTGCCAAAAATCAGAAAGACGTGCCTTTTTCTCCTCATCTTTTTTTTCAAATGCTGCTGTTGGTGTCAATTCTAAAGCAACGCCAGTAAAATGTTTTGACGCTTCTTCAAAAGTTAAAACATGTTCTCCTCTTGCTGGGTCATGAATAATAATTGAACGTGATGTTACTTTTTTTAATACTACAAAATGATTAAGATCCCAATGTAATATAGTGGGGCATTGAAGATTTTTTAATTCGTCTAGTTCTAATCTTATTGCGCGAGAGGAAAAATATAATCGGTCTGAAAGCTTAATTAATCCATGAAAATCAGTCCCTTTTAACGAGATAGGATAATTTTGACGCAGTGTGTTTAAATCAATTTTATGACCATGATAGTTAACAATCATCGCCAGACAGGCAAGCCCACACTCAGCTGCTTCTGATTGTAAAATAACGGGCAACCGGTTTGAGCGGAATAAATTAAGTAGATGAACTGGATTTTCCATTAAAGTCGCCCTCTTAAGCTATATATGGGTGCCAACAACCATTCGCCAAGTGTTCTCCCTTCCAAAATAATGCTGGCCTGTAAGAGCATGCCAGCTTGCAAATTAAACTCTTTCCCATATGCAGAAATAGCCTGTTTATCAGGTATTACTGTTACTCGATAAACCGGTTCTTCAATTTTGACGGGAACATGTAATTCATCTGGAGTTAGTATGACTTCTGAAATTTTGTCAATCGTCCCGTTGTATAAACCAAACCGTTGATAAGGAAACGCGGTATAACGTAACAATACACTTTGACCTTTTTTTATAAATCCAATTGCGCGTGTAGGGATAAAAAGTTCCGCTTTAAATTTTGAATTCCTTGGAAGAATAGTCAGTAACGGTCTTTCTTTTACCCAAGTGCCGGGGCTAACCTGTATGGCAGTGACACGTCCTGCAGTTGGTGTACGTAAAGTGTATATGCGCCGCCCTTCAATTTCTAGAATTTTTTGATCAATATCAGACAATTGCTGTCTGAATTCAGCGATCTTAATCAAAGATTTTAAAGGTAGTTGAGTTAATAGATTTTTAACATTTGATAGCTGATTTTTTTTACTGATTAATTGTTGGCGAACTTCATCAAGGCGGAGTTGAATATCAACGTGATGTTCTTGAGCGGTAATATAGTCAGATTTTGATAAATATTTTTTAGCATACAATTCATCCAATCGACCAAATTGCTCTTGTGATACCCTAAATTTTTTTTTATGGGTTTTAACCTGATTTTTTAGCTGTTTAATTTCTCGATTTAATCCTGAAACCTGGTCTTTGTATTGAGATTTTTCAAGATCATCTAATCTATTTTGTTCTGTTAACTTGCTTCTAATGGTTGTTTTATCATCTTTTAGTTTGTTAATAATCAAAGTGTTGACGTCATCTGATTTAAAATTAGTCTTTTGTGTTGATATAGTCAATAGCAAATCACCTTGATTGACAAGGGTACTTTCTTCTACATGTACATTTGTGACAGTTCCTACTTGTGGCGCGTATATTTTCACAAGTCCTTTGTTAGGAAGAAGATATCCGGAAACATTTTCGCGTCGTGCGTAAGTGCCATATAGAAGCATTAATGCAACGGCAATAACTACAATAGTAACAAACGCAGTAATAACAAAAAAAGAAAAGGGCTGTATTAAAATGACTTCGCCCCAGAGCTTCTCTTTTTTGTTATCTATTGCTTCTTGTCGAAAAAGTTGTGTCATTCTAGATTTGTTATAATATTGTATTAAAAACCCTATTTCCAGATTTGATTTTATTGATAGATTTTAAACCAATTAGTCGAACTATCAGGGTGGTCTAGTCTTTTCTGGTTATTAAGAGGCTCTAACACAAAGGAGTTGAGCAGCTTATCATTGATTGGTTTAGTATCTGATTAAGAACTTTGTCCATTTATTGCCTCTAATATTCGACCAAACTGTACACTCTTAACAAGTGGTGTCATCGACTAATCGATAACCTACTCCGCGAATAGTTTGTAAGATATTATGCTGGGAGCTAACGTTTACTATTTTACGTCGTAAATATCCGATGTATACATCAACGATATTAGGGTCTCCATCAAACTCAATTCCCCAAACTTTATTAATTAAGGTTTGTTTGGATACTGTTTCTCCTTTTGCCAGTATAAGCAACTCCAAGACTTTACTTTCCCTGCTAGTGAGTAATATCTCTTGATTTTCAAAAATACATTTTCTTTCTTTTGGCATATAGTTAAATGAACCAAAATTAATGGTATCAATGATTTCTTGATTTCTTCTGCGGAGTAATGCTCGTATTCGGGCTAGTAATACAGGTGTGGAAAAGGGTATTCGTAAGAAGTCATCGGCACCTGTTTCCAAAGAATCTATTTCATCATTGGTTGTATTTTTATTTGTTAGCATAAGTATTGGTGTGATAATACCGTTATCGCGTAGAGTCTGACAAACATCAAAACCATTTATCTTGGGCAATATAATGTCAAGAACAACTATAGAGTGGCAATCTTCTCTGGCAAGCCACAAAGCAGTTTCACCATCTGTTGCTATATCCACGTCATAACCTTCAGCTAAAAGACTAATTCTGATTTTAGACCCTATTCTAGGATCATATTGAGCTACTAAAATTCGCATTAATTATTCCCAGAAAATGAACTATATTCTTTACATTAAAGAATATTCTTTTTTTATTCACAAACTCCTGCGCATGACTATATGGTTCTTGAGTTCAGAACCACTACGAACTAAAAAACTATCATTTGCTACTATTCCATCTCCTTGATTCAAGAAATAATGAATATTTCCGATAATTGTTTTTATGTGAAGAAATATAGAGAAACTCTATTTAAGAGAAAAGCATAATGATTGCTGTGGTTTGTGAGAAATCATTCTAAATGAATTTATATATTAACTTGAATTGTGACTAAAGTCACAATTTATATATTTTTTTTGTCGATTTATTCTCAGTAAATAATATAAAAATTAAAACATTATTTTGTTTGATAATAAATCTTATTAGCAATTATCAATGATATATCCGATGAAAAATTCAGTGGAATGGTTAACAATGAGTCAGAATTCAGATGGTAAAAGTAAGAACACGAGGTTATCGAAATATTGATAATTTTTTTAACATGGTTTACTTTCTATGCGGAAAACTGATATTTGAGTATCCATAAGAAATGGTATGGGCTTATTTTAATATTGCTATACAGCTGAAATCAGTATGGAGCATATTTACGTTCATTAAAAAATGGATGGGAAATAGCCTTCGTTGTTAGCACAAGATGGGATGCCTTTAGGTCACAACTTTCTCATAAAAAATTCACTTTCTTTAACATAGAAACTAAAGCATCAGGTGAATCAATAAATTTTTCAATGCTAGCTTGAAAATTCGTTAGTCCTTTTTTACTCCACCGCATCAAATT
>JAKIVF010000163.1 GCA_021647145.1 Methylococcaceae bacterium
ATTAAACTTTAAAGAAATTGATGAAAACAAAACAAAGATATCACTATCTCATGTCAAATTTGTCGATGAACAAACTCGTTCAGATCATGAAGGTGGATGGACAGGTATATTGAATAAATTAAATGAAATTATTTAATAAATTAAAAAAATCATACATAACAAGCCAATTAATTATGGACTTGCGTAAGTAGGGCATCTCAAGAATTAAACAATGTGAGACCTTTGCATGAAGCCTCATTTTCCAAGTTAATTTGGTAATTGAGCAGTTTTTGAAAAAAGAACTACTCAATGGCTATTATTTTCCTATTTTTGTCTCAATACTTACATTTTTAGGTTTATTTCCTTGTTTCTCTAAACAGCAGACGCAATAAAGTCATGCCTCACAATATTGTCGATGGAGAATCATTCCTCGTTTGATATTATGAGCAACACACATTAATCCCAAGCGTGCCTTGTTTCTTGCTAGTCCAAGGTAGCGGGCATTACCCATCGCATGATGTAACTTTAATACGCCAAAGACTCTTTCGACGATGCTTCGTGTACCCGAAGCCAATCGGTTTGATCTTTTCTGTTGTTTTGTTAGTGGCTTGTTCCGATAAGCTCGATTAAGGATACGATTGGTAATACGGTTTTCTTTGAGCAATTCATCGCGCTTCTTACTTTTATAGGCGCTGTCAGCAAAGGCTTCTTTTTCAGTGCCTGTTAGCAACGACTCAAAGACATTTGAATCATGGACATTACCAGCGGTAAATTCATAGCGCTTAATAAAGCCATCCTCCTCAGCATTGATATGGGCTTTAAATCCATAGGTGCTTTTACGTTTACCATCAGATGTAATGATCTAATAATCTTGTAGAAACTTATAGCCTATAATTCACACAATTATAGGAAAGCATGATGTCAGAAATAAAACAAAGAAAACCTAAAAAAGCCTTCACACCAGAGCAACGTCTCGAATACGCAAAATTGATGGTTAATGAAGGTTATAGCAACAAAAAAGTCAAAGAAATATCAGGAGCAGGTGACTCAGCGGTTACACGTTGGAAACGTCAGTATCTTGCCGAAATCAATGGAGAAACACCCCCACTAAGCAAGAAGGCATTAACACCTGATAAACAACGTATACAGGAATTAGAAAAACAACTCTGGCGCGCACAAAGGGACAATGAAATATTAAAAAAGGCCACAGCCTTCTTTGTACGAGACAACAGCAAGCTCAGCTCGTGACTCAAGTGAAGAAGGCCAATCCAGACTATACATTAACCGAACTCTGCACCTTGTTTCAGCTAAAACAGAGTACCTATTACTACCAGCAGAGCGGGCGCCCTATGGATAATAAAGCCATTGAATTACTCGTGAATATCAAAGCACTCTTTGCCGAATCCGATAGCACCTATGGCAAACGAAGAATACAAAAAGCGCTTCAAAAAATAGGTTTTACTATTGGTATCTATCGGACAGCCTCGCTGATGAAGAAAGCAGATCTCAAGGCAAAAACGCCCAAGAAAAAACATTATTATGGTGACACAGGAAAAGTGCATAAAATCGCACCAAATCTTCTGAAACGGCAATTTGAGCAATCAACACCCAATACACACTGGGTCGGAGATATTACTTATATCCGTACCCATCAAGGCTGGAGTTACTTAGCAACTGTACTAGATCTTAGCTCAAAGAAAATCGTTGGCTACGCGCTGTCAAAGAAACCCAATGCACAGCTAGCCAAAGACGCTTTGTCAGATGCACTTAGGAAGCAAACACCCAATACCCGTAAATTACTGTTTCACTCTGATCAAGGCGTTCAGTACTCGGCAAAAAGATTTGTTCACCAATTAGAACAACATAAAGTAACGCAAAGTATGAGTAGACGTGGTAACTGCTGGGATAATAGTGTGATGGAGCGATTTTTTAGAAGCCTTAAATCAGAGCGGCTTAATTATTTAAGTTTCATTAATCATGACGCTGCTGTCAGCTTGGTAGAAAGTTATATTCACTTTTACAACTACAAACGATTACATTCTGTTATTGGTTATATTACACCTGCAGAGAAAATACAGATTTTGAAAAAACAGGCTTAAAGTTACTACAAAAAAACTTGACCATTACAGATATTCTTCCAAACTATCACTTAAATCAGGTGCACCATCAGAAAATATTAAAATAACATTCTAGCCCATATTAAAACGTCCCATCTGCCCACCTTTAGCAAGTTTAATGTCTTGTTTACTAAAGTCTTTATCAGTAAGACTTTTCCCTTTAGGTGGTGTAATTAATCAATCGTCCCAAACAGTTTCTGCAGTAGTAGTATTTTATGAAAGTCGTACCATGATTACAAAAGGTTTTCTATAAAACAATACTTGATATTGATCAAAAGAATATAATGCAATCAATATTAGTATATGCTACTATTGATTATAGCAACGTTGAGATACACTCAACCATATACGGTGGATAAAAATGAATATCAAACACTTATTACTGTCTGTAACGACTATCATTCTTGCTATAACCAGCACTAATATTGCAAGTGCCGCTAATGGCTTTACTTATCCACCTGTTAATGCATTTGGTAATTATCAATACCCACCTCAAGCACCTGTTGCGCCTCGTTTTAATCGTTCTCCCGTTAAATCTTCCCCCTATGTGTTTGGTCAAAATACCAGCAAAATATAAAACCATTAGAAAAAAAGTTGTTAAAACTCCAGCAACAACCAAAGTAATTGATACTCCAGCTGTTTCTAAAACAATTAAAGTTAAAAAATTAGTAGCTGCTGCTAAAACAGAAAAGATTAGTATTCCAGAAGTAAAAAGTACTATTCAAAAAAGTGTACTTGATACTAAACCAGTATTTTCATGGATAAGAGTTGGAGATTCAGTTGATAAGGGCTTAAGCCATACGGGACATAGAGTTTGTCTTGTTCAATCACCTGCCAAAAAACAAACTATCACAAAAACTGTGCTTAACACACCTACTTCAACTCAAGAAATTGCAATTGAACCAACTTATAAAACAATTAAAGTAAAAAAGTTAGTTAGTAAAGCTCAAGAAATAAAAACACCTATTGAAGCTGTATATAAAATGGTTAATAAAACTGAAAAGACATCTGCATCTCATCAAAGTTGGGAAAGAATTCTTTGTCAAACAAACATGAATCAACATACAATACTTAAAATTCAAAATGCTCTAAAAGCAAAAGAATATAACCCAGGTAAAATTGATGGTGTTCTAGGACGTGATACACGTGTGGCACTGGACAAATACCAAAGAGATAATTCACTAGCAACTGGTGGAATTACTTATGAAACATTAAATTCATTGAATGTAGGACTATAAGCCCTTACTCTCTTATTTAAAAGTAGACAATAGTCTACTTTTAATGATCCGTTGAAGTAATAATCCCATCAAAATCATTATGAATAACACTCCATTTACTCATAGGTACAGGTAGTTCAAAAAGCCCCCCTACTGGAAACTCTTTAAAGTTCATCCCCATTAGTTTTTTGACAGCAGGAGAAAAAGTTTCATAAGAAATTCCATAAACAAATTTCAACTCTTTCATGTCATTGTCATCAATAAATAGGTTAATCACTTGTGAATTTTTCAAAGTCACCCTCATGGCAGAAAGCCCTCTAATTGAGAAAAGTGTGTCCACACTTTTAGCTTCAAAAAGTACTTTAATTAGCTCTTTTGTATTTTGATTAAACTCATACAAAGGCTCACAAGTAGCAACTTCAAAATAAGTACCATCACTCAATTTACTTTGCATAATATCAACATTTGAAAATACAATGGGTGTAGTTTGTATGCGAGTAGTCTCAAAAAAAACTGTTTTTTCTTTAACTTTAAGTGTAATACCTTTGTCACTTAAGTTTAATGTACTGGCTTTATAGTAGTAAGCTACAAGCAAGATTGCGATGATGATTAGTATGGCTATTATTATATTTCGTGTCAAGATGTTAGTATAACATGAGATTAATTAAAGGCTATTTTCCAAGCATGAATTGTACGCTTATCTTCAGGTGGAAGCTCCATATAATTAAATGTATAAAGTTCATTTAGATAATGATTGGGATTATTTGGTACAAAAAAGTCTAAGCCCTCAAACCTCATCTTTTTTAAGGGAAAAATCTCTTGGAAATCAAACCACATAGCCACATCTGGCATTTTACCAGAGTAAATAATTTTAGTTGAATCATCCTCCCAAGCTTGATGTTTTTTATTAAGCACCTCAATAAGCCTTTCTCTTTTTAAAGGTTCATCTTTGCCATTAGGTGTATGCAAAGAAATCGAAGAACAAGCTCTAAGCTCTTCAAAAGTCTTTTCATAAAACTTTTTATTCTCTTTGCTATTTTCCAGTGTAAGCATGGGAAAAATATCGATAAATACCCCTTGATGATAGTTAATCTCTCTATCTTTTTCATGAAACTCTACAATAGAAGCTTTATTAGAACGTAGTTTTATGTAGTCAAATTTAAATTCACTATCTGTTTGTCTAGTTTGGAAAAATATATTTTTTGACAACTCTTTTTCTACTATCTCAATAAATCTATTATAATCTTCCAGCGGCATAGAGACATCAATGTCATCATCCCAAGGGATAAAACCTCCATGACGAACAGCCCCTAGTAGTGTTCCTGCATCTAGCCAATATTGAAGTTTATGTTTTTTACAAATCAAATCAAACTCTACTAACATTTCAAGCATGATAAGCTGTGCTTTTCGTAACTCCTTTGGCTCTATCATCTAGGCTCTTTTTATTTTATAGTAAGCATGTAAGGCATTAATAAGCACATCTGTATATTCTTTGGTCATCTCACCCATATGTGAGACCCTAAAGATAACATCTCTAAGTTCTCCACCATTAGGACAAACCATAACCTTATAAGCCTCTTCTAAACCATGCACAATCTCCATAGCCGACTTTCCATCAGTAGGTGTTAGTGTTGTCATGGCATTGGGCATATAAGGTGTATAGGCTTTTAAAGGCAATGCTTTAATACTTTCTCTAAAATACTCAGCCATCTCTTTGGCATTGGCAATGGTTGATTCAACCCCTCCTAAACGCTTTATCTGTGCTAGTCTGGCTTCGAGTTGTAGCATAATCGTCACAGCAGGAGTATAAGGCGTTTGCCCTCGCTCACCATTGCTCAAATAATCTTTAAAATTAAAATAGAGTGACTTAATATCTTGTACTTTTTTCAAAGCACTAGGAGCTAAAATTACCATGGTTAAACCAGGAGGAAGTGCCAAACCTTTTTGAGAACTGGCAATGACCACATCTATATTACTCTCTTGCATGTCTAGCTTGTCGGTCACCAACATTGAAATGGCATCAACAATATAGAGCATCTTATTTTTTTTAGCAAACGCACCCATGGCATTTAAATCATACAGATGCCCTACAGATGTCTCATGAGCATTAACAATGAGTGAGCTAAAATTCTCTTTAGGAGCTAAAATCTCAATATCAGCTAGGTTAGTCTCTTTTACTTTAAAATCTGTATGAGAAATATCATGTGTTTGACAAATCTCTACAAAACGACCCCCAAAACCACCACCATTAACCACCAAAGCATGGTCATCTTTGGTTAATAAATTCATAACAACCGACTCCATACCAGCCGTACCTGAAGCTGTTAAAAAGACAACTTTTGAACCCTCTGGAGCATTAACCATCTCTAGCAGACCTCGCTCACAAGCATAAGTCACATCTGAAAATTCAC
>JAKIVF010000164.1 GCA_021647145.1 Methylococcaceae bacterium
ATCAATGTTCGTAACGGCTTGAACTACCCCTTCTGCAATCCAGTCGCAACGATTAATCCCAGCAAAAATATTAACTAGCATTGCTTTAACGCCCCCATCTGCTAGAACCAGACGAAACGCTTTTTCAGTGCGTTCAGCGGAAGCTCCTCCTCCTACATCAAGGAAGTTTGCTGGTTCTCCACCGGCCAGCTTAATCATATCCATTGTTGCCATAGCAAGACCAGCACCATTGATCATACAACCAATGTCCCCTTCTAGCCCAACATAACTTAATCCTCTATCAGCTGCGGCAGTTTCACGTTTATCTTCCTGAGTTTTATCACGTAATTCGGCTACTTTTTGACGACGAAACATGGCATTATCATCAAATCCCATTTTCGCATCCATAATCATTAATTTTCCACTTCCACCAGTGACAATCAACGGATTAATTTCAATCATATTGGCATCTAAATCACGCATTGCTCGATAGCAACCCGTAATTAATTTAACAGCGGGACTTATTTGTGAAGGTTCTAACCCCAAGGCAAAAGCCATTTCTCTTGCCTGAAAATCTAATAACCCTACGGCTGGATCAATTTGAATTTTTTTAATTTTTTCAGGACTATTTTCTGCCAGGTCTTCAATATCTACACCACCTTCTGCCGAACCAACCATAATGATGCTTTCATGTGTTCGATCAACCAAAAGACTAAAATATAATTCTTTGGCTATATTAGTCCCCGCTTCAATATAAAGTCTTAAACAAATTTTACCGGCAGGACCTGTTTGATGCGTAACTAAACGTTTACCCAGCATTGATTCAGCAGCTAATTCCACTTCTTCATGAGATTTACAAATCTTAACACCACCCGCTTTACCACGTGCTCCCGAATGAATTTGTGCTTTAACAGCCCAAACATCTCCACCAATTTCTCTCGCACGTTGAACTGCATCTTCGGGGCTGTAAGCTAATCCACCATCGGCGACTCTTACACCATATCCTGCCAAAATTTCTTTTGCCTGATACTCATGAATATCCATACTATTCCTAATTTAAGTTTTCTAGACCAAAAAGGTTTTTGCTAAATGCATAAACCCTTTACGTTTTTTATATTGCAGATTAAAATAATTCAAACTTTTCTACCTATATGTTATTTTAATTTTGCGGCAATTGCTTCAGAGGCCTTCACCACGTTTTGAGCCATCTTCTCAGATGCAGCATCTATTAATCGACCATCTAAAGCAGCGGCACCTTTACCTTGGGCTGCAGCTTCTTTTAATGCAGCTAAAATACGATGCGCTTTATCTATTTCCTCTGCTGGAGGTGTAAATACTTCATTAGCTAATTCAACTTGAGACGGGTGAATAGCCCATTTACCTTCACAACCTAATGCAGCAGCACGTTTAGCAGCTAATTTATATCCTTCAGGATCCTTAATATCACCAAATGGCCCATCAATTGGACGTAAGCCATAAGCACGGCAAGCAACTGTCATTCGACTAATTGCAGCATGCCACTGATCTCCTGGATAATCTGGATTCAAGCCACCAATATTAGTCGTTCTTGCACGATTACTAGCTGCATAATCGGCTACGCCAAAATGTAATGCTTCCATTCTACCACCCAGCACACCTTGTTTAGCAATGTCCTCTACATTGGCCATACCTAAAGCAGTTTCAATTAAACACTCGATACCAACCCTATTTTTTAAACCTTGTTGCATTTCTAATTGATTAACCATTGCCTCAACCATATAGACATCGGCATAAACCCCAACCTTAGGAATCAAAATGGTTTTTAATTTATCCCCACATTGCTCCATCAAATCAACTACATCACGAACCATATACTGAGTATCTAAGCCATTTATGCGAACTGAAATGGTGACTCCATGCCCTTCCCAATCCATGTCATTAATGGCTTCAATAATATTTTTTCGAGCCTGCAATTTATCATCAGGGGCAACAGCATCTTCTAGATCAAGAAAAATAAAATCAACACCACTTTTCATCGCTTTTTCAAACATGCCAGGATTTGATCCTGGAACTGCTAATTCACAACGTTGAACACGCTGAACGTTAGCTTCATATAACGTATGACTCATTTAAGATACCTAATTTTAGTAGCACTTTTTTTAGCACTGGGATGGTTATTTCAGGAAAACCCGAACATAAATTAACCCACCATTCTACTTTTAGAAGATTTAAAGTCAAATTTTAAAATTCATAAATAAAACAAACAAAAAATCCTAAAAATCACTACAAATCCGTTAACATTAGTTTAAAGGATATAGCCATCTGGTAAAAGGTCATCTGCATTGTAAAACTCGATTGTGTTATCTTTACTTAACTAATTGAAAAATAATTAAAAATAAATAAAAATAAAGTTAAATTAAATTCATCATGTTTTATTTTATTTTTTAACTACACTTTAACTATATTAATGCAGCGTGTAACTGCCCTACAAACCTGACAAATTGATTCAGAGGTTTCTCCGCTCAATGACTAATGTTTTAGATATGACAAAATCATTATTACCAGTTGCTTCCAAAGAGAAGCAGAGCCGGATATTATTGATTGATGATAATGATAGCCTTCGTTTAATTTCAAAAACAGCGTTAAGCACATCTTCATTTATTTTCGATGAAGCCAAAAACTATTTACAAGCACTAGAAAAAATCAAGCAACACAAGCCTGCTTCAGTCATACTGGAAATACAGAAGGGTAATCTTGACGTTTTTGATACTTGTCGGTTATTACGTTCTAATCCAATCTTGGCAGATGTACCCATTATTGTTACTGTAGAACTCGATGATACTAACTCTCTGCAACGTGCATTTGATTCAGGAGCAACTGATTTCCTCGTTAAACCACTTAAGTACAGCACAGTTTTATATAGCTTAAGGTTTATTTTACGTTCTGCTAAAGATTCTTCCGAAATTAGAAATAATAATATACAGCTCTCTACCGTTCAAGCTATGGCACGTTTAGGCTATTGGACTTGGGATGTAAAGAAAAATATCTTTAAAATATCTGAGCAACTAGCTGATTTATGCAATATAAATTTAATAAATTTTGACCAAACATTAGAAGGATTCCTACACCTAGTAGAACCTAATGACCTTAAAATAGTAAAACACAGACTCCAGGAAGCATCCTTTAGTGACAGCGTTCAATCTATCGAACATCGTCTACAAGTCATTGACGCCAAGTCTATTTTTGTGCATCAAGAAATCGTTAGAAAAAGTACAAATGGAAAACTTATCATTACTGGGACTGTTCAAGATATTAGCCAACGAAAAGCCTCTGAACAACAAATTCATCATCTTGCCTATTTTGATACTCTAACAGGACTTGCCAGTAGAACTTATTATCACGAGCGTATCCAGTCATTTATTCAAACAGCTGACAGGCGTGAAGAAAAATTTGCATTTTTATTTCTTGATTTAGATGGTTTTAAAGATATCAATGATAGCCTGGGGCATAACCAGGGAGATGAGTTACTAAAAATTATTGCAGCCAGAATACAAAATGAAATCCGTGATGTTGATTTTGCTGCTCGATTAGGAGGAGATGAGTTTTGTATTCTTTTAAGCGGTATAATCGATGACGAACCAGTAGCTGAAGTTGCTTGTCGTTGTTTAGATCAAATAAATAAACCATTAACATTAAGTCAACAACAGATAAGACCACGAGTGAGTATTGGTATCGCCATTTATCCCCGTGATGGAGACAATGAACACGAAATAATGAAATCTGCAGATACAGCGATGTATGCAGCTAAAAAAGCGGGAAAACAGTGTTTTACTTTCTATACCCAGGATATGGCTCTTCAAGCGGTTTCTCGTTTAGAAAAAGAACAAATGTTATTGGAGGCATTTGAAGACAAGCAATTTATGCTTCATTTTCAACCTCAAATATCAATGAAAACTGGCCGTATGGTAGGCGTTGAAGCTTTAGTTAGATGGAGGCACCCAGCAGAAGGAATGATATCTCCTGATGAGTTTATTCCTGAAATAGAACAATTAGGCCTGGTCACTCAATTAGGCGAGTGGGTTCTTAAAACGGCCTGCGAGCAAATGGCAAGTTGGCATCAATCAGGGTTTCCTTTTATCCATGTAGCCGTTAATATTTCTGCACTACATTTTCAAGATACCTCATTACTTAGTACAGTAAAAGATATTTTAGCTAAAACAGGTGTGCCTGCCGAATACCTCGAATTAGAGGTTACAGAAAGTGCAATGCACGTCGAAGAATGTTTAAACATTATCACACAACTAAGAGAAGTCGGAATAAAAATTGCTATTGATGATTTTGGTACTGGTTATTCCTGTCTGGCATCATTAAAACAGTTACCTTTTGATAGTTTAAAAATCGACAAGGTATTTATTGATGATATGCTCACAAACCATCACACAGCATTACTTTTAGGTACGATTATTGGTCTGGCTAACGCTTTAGACTATAAAATAGTTGCTGAAGGTGTTGAAAATAATGAACAAGCTTTGGTCATGCATGGCCTAGGCTGCCATATCATTCAAGGTTATCTTTTTGGTCGACCTGTTTCCAGTGATGAAATTCCTAAATTGATAAATTTTGACTTCTCACCTCAAATTGAAACAGAGCCAGTACGTTAAGGGCGCATCTTTATTAATAAAAAACATGAGTCCTTTCCAACGAAAAATTTCAGGTAAAATTCAGCTACCTTCTTTAGCTAAGAACATACCAATTTTAATACAAGCATTAGAAGACGATGACCTAACTTATCGTCAGTTGACCGAAGTCATTAAACAATACCCTGCTGTGTCTGCTCGTTTAATATTTTTAACTAATTCACCCTGGTCATCACCCATAACACCTATTACATGTATTGAGCAAGCTTGTGCCAGACTAGGTACATCAATAGTAAAAAGTCTCAGTATTGCCATTTCCATTTCCGCATCTTTTGATACTCGCAAATGTCCAAGTTTTAAAACAGAACACTTCTGGACAACCTCTATTTTAGTTGCAGAAGGAGCTGGGTTACTAGCATCAACATTACCGAACTGTATAGCTTCTGTTGATTTTAAAAATACAACATACACCGCAGGTTTATTACATAACTTAGGGTTATTATGGTTAGCTGACAACTTACCAAATGAAACAGAAAAAGCCTTTCAGGATGTCCGTAAATCCCCCCTAATACCTCTCAATAGTGCGTTAAAACAACACACGGGAACGGATTATTATGAAGCAGGTGATTGGGTTGGAAAACAAATGAAATTCCCAGAAGTATTAAATGTTGCTATAAAACACCACCATACCGATAATTATCAAAACATATCATGGGAAACTGCTTTACTTATAGGTGTCGCAGCTGATATGGTAACTTCATTACATGAGCAATCAGATAATTTTTCAACTAGTACTCGTCTAGAATTTTTAGGTGTAAATACATCAAGCCAAAATAGTATTTTTCAACAACTTTCTAAAGACTTTGAGAAAACACGCGAATTGGCAAAAACACTCTTTTAAGAATACCGCCTTTAATTGTAGAAACGTCCTTAAGTTAACCCCATAGAGAACTAGTTCTAAATAACCTAGCCTTCTTCAGTATTTTCCAATTAACAAATGAGTCTGAAAGCCCCTTATATTCCAATTTTAAAAATCAGGCTTTTTTCTGTTCATTTATTTGTTTAAAAAGTTGCTTTTTAGCAAGGTTCATTTGATCAGTAAA
>JAKIVF010000019.1 GCA_021647145.1 Methylococcaceae bacterium
CAAAATGTGAACGGATTTACCTGAATGAATATGCTTCAATAGCGTCTTTACAAGAAGACATTAAGGATTATATTGATTTTTATAACCATAGACGCTTTCATGAAACATTAGATTATAAAAAACCAATGAACGTCTATAAAGAAGATATTTTACTCAATAACTGGCTAGATGAGGCGGCTTAAAACTTAGGAATAAGAAATTTGAAATAATTGTCTTGACTATTTGGGGTGCTAAATTTTGTGTGAAATTTATCAGGCAACTGATTTTTCAAGGTTTATAGATATAATTTTCATAAGTAAGTATTAAAATGTAGATTAGCTTCTTTGATTAATCCATTCAATACTTACCTGAGTTATTTCTTGTAAAACGGACTGTCTCGAGCGTTCAATTCGTTTAAGAAGCTTAAAAGAATGATCTGCGCCTTCTATAATATGTAAAACAGGTTTGGGAGATAAAGTTTCTAGTAGAGGTTGAAATGTGTCTAGATGACATAAAGAATCACGAGTTCCTTGAAAAAACAACATTGGCTCGTGAATGACTCTTAAATGGTTAAAGCGAGGTTTGTCAGGTTTTCCTGGAGCATGAAGAGGATAGCCAAATAAAATAATTCCAGCATACAAATCTTCTTTAGAGGCCAGAATTGTTGCATACCTACCGCCCATGCTAACGCCTGAAAGAATAATTTTTTTTCTGCTCACTCCCGTTTTTTTAATCACCGCATCAATGACTTTTTGCCATGTTTCTTCAAGAACATGTGGAGTATTAGGTGCTTTTAAACCAGCCTCCATATAGGGAAAGTTAAATTTAACGGTCAGAATGTTTTCTTTAGAGATACCTTGATGAATTTCACTGATAAACTCTGAGTCCATATTTCTGCCTGCACCATGAGCAATAATCAGCACGGAGTTGTAATTGTCTGGGATAGACCACACGGATGAAATATCGGCTTTTTCAGTAATGGTGATAGTATGGTTTTCAGTTTTCATCACAATATTTATGCTTTATTAATGAGAGAGCTTAAATACAAAGATGCTGTCTCTTATTTTAATATTTCTAGTTTGACCTTGCTAATACCTATTTTAATTAATTCAATTTCTTGTGCGGCAGCATAGGATAAATCGATGATACGATTTTTTGTAAAAGGCCCTCTGTCTGTAATGGTTACAATAACAGATTTGTCATTTTTAAGGTGAATAACCTTAACTTTCGTGCCATAAGGGAGAGTTTTATGAGCCGCTGTGAGTTTATCTCTATCATAAAGTTCACCACTAGCTGTTTTTTTTCCTTGAAAAACATCAGAATAGTAGGCGGCAATGCCTTCTTCAGCATTGGCTGATTGAGTTGTTGAAATAGTTAAAACCAATGAAAATAAAGAATATAAAAATATTTTTGACATGCTTTTTCCTTGGAAATTGTATATACCTAATAAATCTAGATTGTTTTGGATAAAGGGAGCAAGGAATTTTTTCCGTTTAATTATTTTTTCTAAATTTTGGAGAAAGATTGTTTAATCTTGAGAGTTTGTTTGAAACAAACAAATGATAGTGTTGGCATTGAGATAGGATGTGCCTTTATCAAAGTATGCTACATACACTATAGCGTGATGTGTATGTAGCAAATATTGGCGTCCCCAGGGGGGTTCGAACCCCCGTTACCGCCGTGAAAGGGCGGTGTCCTAGGCCTCTAGACGATGGGGACTAAGACTTTAAAGCTAAGCACTTTGTAGTTAAGTACTCTAGTTATCCGAGTATTCTGACTGTCTTTTAAGACCATGTCAATAATATTTCTATTTTTTTTAAGACTGGATGACCTTATCTCTTTGCCTGAAGCAATAATTACCATAAAAAATGGGGGCTAGATTATCATTTTTTTGATTTTTTCGATTTCGATTTCTTTGTTGTTTTTTTCTTAGATGTTTTATCCTTCTTTTTAGCGTTTTTTGCTACTTTTTTTGATTTGCTCTTTTTTGTCTTCTTTTCTACCTTCTTCTTTTTAGTTGATTTAGGCTTTGCAGAACTTTGTTTTTTTCTTTTGGATTTAGGAAGGTTGGTAGCAGAAGCAATTTTCTTGATGGTTTTCTCTCCAATGCCTTTTACATTTTTTAAATCATCAATTGATTTGAAAGGGCCGTGTTTTGCTCGGTATTTTACAATTGCATTGGCTTTTTTTAAGCCGATACCTTTAACTGACTCTGAAAGTGTTTTAGCATCAACTTTATTTATATTGATGGGGGTAGCAAGTACGTTAAAAGACAGTAAAGCCAATAAGATGAGTATTTTATTCATTAAATTAATCCTAAATTGTTAAAATATGGGTAAAGTAGAGAGTAAAAAAGTTAGTGGCTTAATCATCGAGTATAAAAGCTAATTGAACCAATAGCTTTATTTAGATAAAGAATAGTGTAAATTATAAAAAATACAAGCCTATTGATCAAAATTTTAATTCAAGGTTAAAAACTTTAGGTCATGATCTTCTTGTTAAAATATTCACTCAGAATCTGCTCAAGGTCTGCTGTACCACGAAATACCTTATGTAAAATCTCGGGTTCATCGTTCCCTCTGCACATAACTGACAGCGGTTCGTAACAACCTTGAACATATTGTTTTAACTCTGTAAAAGAAAAATATGAATAACTATGTCTAGTAAATCTCAACAACACTTGGTTTTGGTCGATGGATCCTCGTTTTTATTCCGTGCATATCATGCGGTTCCCCCTTTAACAAATTCAGAGGGTGAGCCAACAAATGCCATTTATGGTGTGGCTAATATGTTACGAAAATTAGTGTCTGATCATAAAACGGATTTTTTTACAGTAGTTTTTGATGCGCCAGGTAAAACATTTCGTCATGAAATATTTGATGACTATAAAGCTAATCGCCCTCCTATGCCAGATGACTTAAGAGTTCAAATTGAGCCGCTACATAATCTCATTCGAGCGATGGGCTTGCCCCTAATTATGGAAACAGGTGTTGAGGCAGATGATGTCTTGGGTGCTTTAGCTCAATATGCTGTAAAGGAAGGTTTTGATGTGGTTATTTCTACTGGGGATAAGGATATGGCTCAGTTGGTGACTAAGAAAATTACCTTGGAAAATACGATGTCAAATACCACAATGGATATAGATGGGGTGATGGATAGGTTTGGTGTTGCTCCCAGTCAAATTATTGATTATCTGGCCTTGATGGGAGACTCGGTTGATAATATTCCAGGAGTTCCAAAAGTCGGGCCAAAAACTGCAGCAAAATGGTTAGGGATTTATGAAACGCTGGATAATCTAATAGAAAATGCAGATCAAATTAAAGGTAAAGTCGGAGAAAATTTGAGAGCAAGCCTGGATCAGCTTCCTATGTCCAGAAAATTAACAACGATTAAATGTGATCTTGATTTACCTTACTCAATGGATGACCTTAAATGTCAGGCACAGGATAATGCTGAGCTGAAACACCAGCTCGAATCTTTAGGTTTTTCTGTTTGGTTACGCATGTTAAAAGCACCTAAGGCTGAAACTATTGATGATAAAAAAACAAAAGAAAAGGAGAGTCAAATAGATATAAAAAAAGAATATGAAACTATTCTGACGGAAGAACATTTTGATTTGTGGCTCAAAAACCTTAAGCAAGCTGAGCTGTTTGCTTTTGATACGGAAACAACAAGTTTAAATTACAAACAAGCGGAAATCGTTGGTGTTTCTTTTGCAATAGAGGTAGGAAAAGCAGCTTATCTTCCTTTGGCTCATGATTATCCTAATGCGCCCGTTCAGTTGGCGAGAAAAAAGGTATTGAATGGCCTTAAGCCATTATTGGAAGATTTAAATAAACCCAAATTAGGGCAAAACTTAAAATATGATGCTAATGTCTTGGCTAATTATGATATAAAAATGAAAGGAATCCAGCATGACACAATGTTAGAATCGTACGTATTAAATAGCACCACAACAAAGCATAATATGGATGATTTAGCCAAAGTTTATTTAGGTGTTGATACCATTCATTATGAAGATGTTGCAGGTAAAGGTGCTAAGCAAATTCTTTTTTCAGAAGTCCCTATAGAACAAGCAAGCCCATATGCTGCTGAAGATGCGGATATTACTTTAAGGTTACATCAAACACTGTTTGGAAAATTAAAAAAGTACGATGCATTACAAAAACTGTATCAGGAGATTGAAGTTCCGCTGATTCTGGTGTTGTCACGTATTGAAAGAAATGGCGTTTTAATAGATACGGATATGCTGGCTAAGCAAAGTATGGAGCTTAGCCAGCATATTATTGCATTAGAGCAGCATGCACATGATTTAGCCGGACAGGTTTTTAATTTAGGTTCTCCTAAACAGATTCAAGAAATACTCTATGATCAACAAAAACTACCTGTACTGAAAAAAACACCAAAGGGGCAGCCATCAACGGCAGAATCGGTTTTGCAGGAATTGGCTATCGAATATCCCTTACCCAAGGTAATTCTAGAGTTTCGGGGCATGAGCAAGCTCAAATCAACATATACAGATAAGTTGCCTCTACAGGTTGACCCTAAAACAAATAGAGTGCATACCTCATATCATCAAGCTGTGGCTGCAACAGGTAGACTATCTTCGTCTGACCCAAACTTACAAAATATTCCCATTCGTAGTGCTGAGGGTAGGAAAATTAGACAAGCCTTTATTGTACCTGAGAGGTTTAAGGTGATTGCAGCTGATTATTCACAAATAGAGTTACGAATTATGGCGCATTTGTCCTCTGATGAAGGTTTATTAACAGCATTTTCTAAGGGTGTTGATATTCATAGTGCTACGGCAGCGGAAGTTTTTGAGGTGGCTATTGACCAAGTTACCACTGATTTACGTCGTTCTGCCAAAGCGATTAATTTTGGTTTGATTTATGGAATGTCTGCTTTTGGGCTTGCTCAGCAGCTTGGTATTACTCGCACTCAGGCACAATCTTATATTGATTTATATTTTTCGCGTTATCCTGGTGTTAAAAACTATATGGATACTATTCGTGTAATAGCTAAAGAACAGGGCTATGTAGAAACTTTGTTTGGACGCAGGCTATATTTGCCGGATATTGAATCGCGTAATGCTGCACGAAGAAAATATGCTGAACGCACAGCAATTAATGCTCCAATGCAGGGAACTGCAGCAGATATTATAAAAATTGCGATGATAAACACAGATAAATGGATGTTGGAAAATAATTCAAAAAATAAAATGATTATGCAAGTTCATGATGAATTGGTTTTTGAAGTCGCGGAGCAGCAGATAGAAAGTTTTTCTGATTCCATCAGAGATATCATGTGTTCGGCTGTAGAATTAGATGTACCTCTAATTGTCGATATAGGTGTGGGTGATAATTGGGACGAGGCACATTAAACCAAACCAAACCACTGGTTAAGCATGTGGTGAGCGTCGTCTATTCCCATTTTCTTTAAAGATGAAAAAAGTTGTAATGTGACATCTACATCAATATCTGACAGCTCTTTTTGTACTTTAAATAGTGTGTTTTTTGCTGCACCATAATTTAATTTATCAGCTTTAGTTAATAGGATATGCAAAGGAAGCTGAGTATGCTCGCACCATTCGATCATCTGCATATCAAAATCTGTTAAAGGGTGGCGTATGTCCATCATTAAAATAATGCCACATAAGGCCTTGCGTTTATGCAGATAGGTTTCCATCATTTGATGCCACTGTTTTTTAACAGCCAAAGGTACTTTTGCATATCCATAGCCTGGTAAATCAACAATTTTTCGTATTGGATCAATCTCAAAAAAATTGAGTAACTGGGTGCGCCCAGGGGTTTTACTTATTCGAGCTAAGCTATTTTGTCGGGTTAAGGTATTAATCGCACTGGATTTTCCTGCGTTGGAACGACCTGCGAATGCTACTTCTTTTCCTTGGTCTTCTGGTGCTTCGCTAAGTTTTGATGCACTTAACATAAATTTAGCCTGATGATAAACAGAATTCATTGAGGTCTCGCTTGAATAGGTTAAATAGAGTAAAATCTAGTTATTATATAGCTTGGCTGCTTGATCAGTCTTAATTAAACATCTACATCGCAGGAGAATCTAATGATAAAAAAACTGTTAGCTCTTTCAATTTCACTCTCGTTTTTAGCTACACCAAGTATTGTTTATGCAAAAGGAAATGTCGCCGACGGCAAAGAAAAATCAGCTAGTTGTGCAGGGTGTCATGGGGATGATGGAAATAGCATGGCAGGGGCATTTCCAAAATTAGCAGGCCAACATGCCAGTTATTTGGTTAAACAATTACAAGCTTTAAAAGATGGCACGAGAAATGCGCCGGCAATGGCTCCCTTGGCGATGGGGTTGGATGATGAGTCTATTGAAGATTTAGCGGCTTTTTATGCGAAACAAAAAATATCAAAAAATCAAATGCCTGTTTTATTTTCAGACGATGATGAGGATGGGAACCCTGAAAAAACAGAGGACGAAATGGAGGCTGAATTAAAGGACTTATTAGCTTTGGGTGGAGATTTGTATCGTAATGGTGATCTTAAAAGAAAAGTTTCAGCATGTATCGCTTGTCATGGACCAATGGGAGAAGGTAACAAACCAGCGTCATTCCCAGCACTTCGAGGACAGCATGCGGATTATTTAATAAAAGCATTGACTGATTTTAAGCAGGGTGCTCGGAGTAACGTTCCTGATAATATGATGCACATGATAGCGAAAAAAATGACAGATAAAGAAATCAATGCAGTTTCTTATCATATCTCTATGATGAAATAGTCAAGGAATTGAATCTCAATGCTTTAGGGTTGTATTTATTCTCTGAAGCACTGAATCTAAAATGAATAAAAACGTATTAATTACTGGGGCTGCTAAACGGATTGGAGCATCCTGTGCTAGAATACTACATAGTGAAGGTTATAATATTATCCTTCACTATAGGTCATCAAAACAAGCAGCATTAGCTGTTTTTAATGAGCTGAATGACAATAGACCTGATTCGGTTAAATTAATACAAGCAGATTTGTTGAAGATGGATGAGTTAGAGATGCTTGCTAAAAAAGCAGAATTGGCTTGGGGCGGATTGAATGTATTGGTTAATAATGCGTCAGCTTTTTACCCTCAACCAATTGAAGAAGTTTTAGACGAAAATTGGGATGAATTAGTAGGGTGTAATTTAAAAGCCCCTTTTTTTTTATCCCAAGCTTTAACAAAGACACTAATAAATAATAAGGGGTGTATTGTTAATGTCATCGATATTCATGCAGAACGAGGGTTAAAGGGATACCCCGTCTATAGTATTTCGAAAGCTGGTTTGGTTGCTTTAACTAAAGTTTTGGCAAAAGAGTTAGGGCCAAAAATTCGAGTTAATGGTGTTTCCCCCGGTGCTATTTTATGGCCAGAGAATAATAGTGCTGAACAAGATCAGACTGAGATTTTGCAGCGTGTTGCCTTATCTCGGAAGGGCGAGCCAGTGGATATTGCAAAAGCAATCCGGTTTTTAGTTGTGGATGCAAGTTATATTACTGGGCAAATTATTACTGTGGATGGGGGGCGAACCCTATTTTGTTAAATTATGTCATTAAGTTTAAGGCAACTTTGTTTGTTCTAGGTCAGTTTTATCAAACTCATTCCACAGTTGAGCATAACTTTTGTGGCTGATTGGGTGTAAAAAGTCAGGTGCAATTTCTGCTAAGGGTTCAAGTACGAAGGCATAGCGATCTATCTCGTCACGGGGTATTTGTAGTCGCCCATCATTAATAATTAACTCACCATAAATTATAAGATCCAGATCTAGAGTTCTTGCTGCATATTTTCTACTGTCCCGTGTTCTTCCATGATCAAGCTCAATTTGTCTTAGTATTTTTGCAACAGATTTAGCGTCTAAAGAAGAGTCAAATTGGACAATGAGATTATGAAAATCATCCCCTTCAAAGCCAACAGCTTTTGTTTCAAAAAGACTGGATATGATTATATTTTTAAAATGTTTTTTTAAGGCACTCAGGCTTGAAGGTACGTGAGTTTCCTTTTCAATGTTGCTGCCTACACTAATAAAACCAGTAGTCATAAGTTTATTTAATACCCCGCTCAATAACAATACCTACATCTTTTGCTCGACTTATTGCGCCTTTTTTATTGAGTGTTATTTTTACCCAGGGAGTATTAAATTCTGTTAATAAAACTTTGGATATTTCTTCAATTAGTTTTTCTACCAGATAATAATTACTTTGTTCCACAAAGGAAACGATGCGTTCGGAGACTGCTTTATAATCAAGGGTATGAATAATGTCGTCCGTTTCTGCAGCTTTTTTTATATCAAAAGCCATTTCTATATCAAGCACTATAGATTGTTTTGTTTCCCGCTCCCAATCATAAATACCTATGATTGTTGATGCCTCTAATTTACCTAAAAAAATTATATCCATTTAGTTTTCCGGTTAAAATACGTTTTTTAAAATGCTAGTATCAGGGAAAAAGTTCTTCTATACAAGCGTTGATTAAGTGAGAATGAAATGATTGAATGGTTGTTAATACCTTTAGCATATTTAATAGGATCTATATCTAGTGCTATTATTGTTTGTCAAGTAAGAGGGCTAGATGACCCGCGAGAACAAGGTTCAGGGAACCCCGGAGCAACCAATGTAATGAGAATTGGTGGTAAAAAAGCGGCTGCTATCACCTTAATGGGTGATGCACTGAAAGGGTTGATCCCCGTGTTACTTTCAAAATCACTGGGTGTTGATTCAATTGTTTTATCATTAGTGGTGCTTGCCGCTTTTTTAGGGCATCTGTATCCCGTTTTTTTTGATTTTAAAGGGGGAAAAGGTGTTGCTACAACATTAGGTGTGACATTAGGTGTAAATTTTTTGCTGGGGGCTGTTGTTGCTGGAACCTGGTTTATCGTATATAAAACAAGTAAAATTTCATCGTTGTCAGCATTAGTTGCGGCTGTTTTAACCCCGTTTTATGTTTGGTTAATTACTAGTGACAAGTATTTGTTGGTAGTTTTTGTGTTGATTTCCATCATCTTGTTATGGCGACATAAAAGTAACATCCAAAGGTTAATGAAAGGTGAAGAAAAGTAGAGTGGTTTTTGGTTTTGTTTAATCGAGAGGTAGTAAATATTGTAGTGATTGAGACAGTTAGCTAAGTAAAACTCAAAACAGTAGCAGAATTAAAATGTATATAGGCTATACTAGTATGTTTCGATGATTATTTTCTAGTTTTGTTAATGAATTCAGTTTCTATTTCTATAGTGCTTTATAAGTCAGATAAAACTGTTTTTATTTCTGTACTAGAAAGCTTAGTTATAGCCGTTGAAAAAGCCGTTGAAAAATATGGTTTTGATGTTCTGCTTATTATCCTTGATAATAATATTGATGTAGGTAAAGAAGACTTTGAGCCATTAGCTCAGGTTAAATGGAAAAGACCTCTACATTTTATCCATTCATCTGAAAATTTAGGCTATGCAAAAGGCCATAACAGGGCCATAAAAGAAAGTTATTGTGAGTATCATTTGATTTTAAATCCTGATGTTTTATTGGATTCAAATGCTATAGTCTATGCAATAGAATATCTAAAAACACATTCTCAAGCTGTTTTGGTTTCACCTTATGCTTGTTCGGAAGATGGGGGTCGACAATATCTTTGTAAATCGTACCCTTCAGTGTTTGATTTATTATTACGTGGGTTTGCGCCTAAATGGCTCCAGAATTTTTTTTTGAAACGTTTGGCTAACTATGAGTTAAAAGGGAAAACTGAAGCAGTCGAATTTTCTGATGTTCCTATTGCTAGTGGTTGCTTTATGTTCTTACGTAGACAAAATTTTAATGCAGTCGGAGGTTTTTCAGAAAATTTTTTTCTGTACTTTGAAGACTTTGATTTGTCAATAAAATTAAGGGAAATTGGGAGTTTGGTTTATGTTCCCGATGTAAAAATTATCCATTTTGGTGGGCAGGCTGCTAAAAAAGGAGTGAATCATATTATGTTGTTTGGGCGATCCATGTGTTCTTTTTTTAATAAGCATGGTTGGTGTTTCTATTAAATCCTTGCTCCTTAGTCGAATCACTTTATTTTTTATGAAATAATTTTATGAATTATCAAAAATTTATTGAAACACTTATTGATCAAAAGGCTTTGCGTGAAAGTGACTTAAAAAAAGTCAATAAAGTTAAGGATCAGATGCAAGAGACTGGGCTTCCGTTGCTATTAATCAAATTGGGTCTGTGTTCAGAAAAAGATGTTGCTGAAGCTTTATCTAAAACTACTGGCTTAGACGTTGTTGGTGTGGATGACTACTCAGATACTCCGTTCTTACCTGATGACGTTTCATTGAGATTTTTGAAGGAGTCCCATGCGATAAGTATTGCAAAAGCAAATAACAAGATTACCGTTGCAGTGATGGACCCTGAAAACACTTTTATAAAGCAGTCACTGCAAATGATGTGCAATAAAGCAATAGAAATAAAAGTGGGTATTTTATCTGATATAGATAAAGCGTTAGAACGTCAGTATGGTGATGGAAAGTCTCAAATGGGACAGATTACTGATAATTTAGGAGATAGTGAATCACTGGATGATATTGAGCATCTTAAAGATTTGGCTAGCGAAGCTCCCGTTATTCGTATGGTAAATCTTGTTTTTCATCGAGCATTAGATAATAAAGCATCAGATATTCATATTGAACCATTTGAGGATTCTTTAATCATACGTCTACGAATAGATGGTGTGTTGCAAAAAATTGAAGGGCCTCCAGTAAGTGCGACAGCTGCGGTGATTTCTAGAATAAAAATCATGGCTAAACTGAATATTGCGGAAAGACGATTGCCTCAGGATGGACGAATAAAAATACAAATGCAAGGCAAGGAGATAGATTTACGTGTTTCTACCACACCTACAATGTATGGTGAAAGTGTAGTCATACGTTTGTTAGATAAAGAAAATATTGTTTTTGAATTTGATTCATTAGGGTTTGAACCTGAAAATCAGAAATTATTTCTTGAAGTTTTGTCAAAACCTCATGGAATTATATTGATTACCGGGCCAACAGGAAGTGGTAAGTCAACTACGCTGTATACGGCCTTAACTCATTTGAATACACCCGGGAAAAAGATTATTACCATTGAAGACCCTGTTGAATATCAACTGAATGGGGTTAATCAAATACAGGCGAAACCAAAAATTGGTTTAACATTTAGTAGTGCTTTGCGTTCTATAGTTAGGCAAGACCCGGATATCATTATGATTGGGGAAATGCGTGATTTAGAAACGGCAAAAATAGCTGTTCAGTCCGCATTAACAGGGCATTTGGTATTGTCAACTCTCCACACAAATGATGCCGCAGGTGCTCTTGCCAGATTATTAGATATGGGGCTTGATGATTATTTATTGACGTCTACAGTGAATGGAGTTTTGGCGCAGCGATTAGTTAGAAAATTATGTATGCATTGTAGGCAAGCTTACCAGCCTTTACCTGAGGTAGTGGAAGAGAAAGGGTTGTCCAGGTTTATGGTAAATAACAAGTTAACACTCTATCAGGCCGTGGGCTGCAATGAGTGTGGAGATATAGGATATAGTGGCCGAATGGCAATTATTGAGTTTCTAGTTATGAATGATTCACTGAGAAAAATGGTAATGGAGCATAAAGAATCTGGTTTGATTCAAGAACAAGCCGTAAAAGATGGTATGTTAACTCTATATGATGATGGATTGGCTAAAGCTGCTAAAGGACTAACCACTCTTGATGAAGTATTGCGTGTAACAACGGAAGGCTAAAGTGACTTTATTTGCTTATAAAGCTGTTAATCAAGAAGGTAATGTAGAAGAAGGCAGCATAGAAGCAAAAGATGAAGCTTCTTTAGTTGCTAAGTTGCAAGATGACGGGTTGATTCCTCTGGATATTTCTCAGTCGGGGTTGAAGTCAGCTTATTTTTTCTCTTTTAAACAATCTAAGGAAAGACTGTCTCAAAAAGAAATCGCTCTTTTTACTAAAGAATTATCTACACTTTTACAAGCTGGGTTGCCATTGGATAGATCTTTAGTAGTTTTAATGGACTTGATTGAAGAAGATTCTAAAATTCATTTGTTGATTAAAAATGTTTTACAACAGGTTAAAGGAGGAGCAAATCTTTCAGATGCTTTAGAATCAGAATCTTCTGCATTTTCTCGCTTTTACATTAATATGTTACGAGCTGGTGAAGCCGGGGGTAGTGTTGATGTTGTCCTGGGTCAGTTATCAGAGTATTTAGAAAAGTCAAAAGGACTTAAGGATACAGTTACAACCGCTTTAATTTATCCGACTATTTTGGTAGTAATGGCTTTAGGATCAGTTTTTTTGCTCCTTACATTAGTCGTGCCTCAATTTATGGAAATGTTTGAAAGTGCAGGCAAGGAATTACCAATATCTACACAAATTGTTGTAGGTGCCGCTGAATGGTTACAAAGTTATTGGTGGGCTTTATTAATTACTGTTTGTGTTATATTTTTTGTTTTGCGTTACGAATTGAGCATTGGTCCGAGAAAAAAACAATGGGATAAAACTGCTTTGAGTTTACCTCTGTTTGGGGAAATAAATCGCAATATGAATACCACAAATTTTACTCGTACTCTAGGAACCTTATTAACAAATGGTGTTCCCATTTTAACTGCATTAGGTATTGTTAAAGAAACATTAAGTAATCTTGTTTTGGTAGATGCACTCTCTATGGCAGAAGAAAACTTGAAGCAAGGTAAGGATATGTCAAGTGCATTAATAGAATCAGGCCAATTTCCAAAAATGGCAACTCAAATGATAAAAATGGGTGAAGAAACGGGGAAAATGGAAGAGATGTTAGAAAGAACAGCAAATACCTATGACAAACAACTTAAAATAACGATTGAACGTATGTTAGCAATGATGGAGCCTATCATTATCGTGGTTATGGGGATGCTAATTGCAGGTATTATAATGTCTATTTTGTCTGCAATTCTGAGTGTAAACGATCTAGCCTTTTAAAATTATTATTATGAAAATGAGAGATAAAATGAAGAAGAATAGCAACCTGAGAGGTTTTACATTAATAGAGCTTTTAGTTGTTTTGGCTATTATCGGGCTTTTAGCTGGATTAGTAGGGCCCCAAGTAATGAAACAATTGGGTGGGGCAAAAACGAAAGCAGCTAAAGTGCAAATTGAAGACTTATCAGGTGCGTTAGATATGTATAAAATGGATGTGGGGCGCTATCCTAGTACAGAAGAAGGATTACAGGCTTTAGTAGAAAGTCCGGACAATGCACGCTCCTGGAATGGGCCATATCTACGTAAAAACAAGGTGCCTCAAGATCCTTGGATATACGATTATCACTATACTTCACCAGGTGAACATGGTCGCTTTGATTTATATTCATTAGGCTTTGATAACGCACCAGGTGGAGAGGGTGAAGACCAAGATATTACTAGCTGGGAATAAAATTAGGTTTTATGCAGGTCGATAGAAAATGCATATAGTTCTATTGTGAAAAAAAAAGGATTTTCTTTAATTGAATTATTACTGGTTATCGTTATTATTGGAATAATGATAACTGTTGTTGCTTCAAATGCAGGTACAGGTAATGAAACGACGGTTTTAAAAAGTGCTTCTAGAGAAATAGCATCCGCACTTAGATATGCTCGTGGAATTGCGATGACCAATAGAAAAGAAAGTGTATTTCAATTTGATTTGGATGAAAACTCTTATCAGATGACTGGTAAATCGAAGGTCTATAAACTATCTAAAGATATAGAAGTGACACTAGATGTTGCCCAGTCTCAAATTGAGGGTGATGGTATGGGGGCTGTTCGTTTTTTTCCTGATGGATCTTCAACAGGAGGAAGAATAACCTTGGAAATATCGAAAATTAAACGTCAACTAGATATTAATTGGTTAACTGGGCAAGTGGAAATTAGTGAGCAATAAGTCGAATATTCAACAAGGTGGGTTTTCCTTACTTGAAATATTGATTGCATTTTCAATATTGGCTTTTTCTTTGGGTATTTTGCTTAATATATTTTCTGGAGGTTTAAGAAAAACGCTTGTTGCTGAGGAATATCAGCAAGCAGTAACGATAGCTCAGTCTATACTTGCAAAAGTAGGGCTAGAAGAAGAGTTACAAGAAGGAGAAAAGCGGGGAGAAATTCAGGAGAAATATCTGTGGACTCAGAATATACAGGCATTTGAGGATGAAGAGCTTGATCCAGAAAAGATGAGTCTCATTCCATATCAAGTAACAGTGACTGTTGAATGGCAAGCGGGGATAAATAATAGACAGATTGAACTAATAACACTTAAATTGTCTGGTAAAAATGATGAAATCTAAGAGATCTGGGTTTACTCTTATCGAAGTACTGATAGGAATGAGTCTTTTAGGATTAATGATGTTATTACTGTTTGCAAGTTTAAGAATTTGTGTTCAAAACTGGAATGCAGGTGAAAAAAAAATCGTACAAGTGAGTCAAAGGGCAATTGTACAAAATTTTTTTCAAAGTAAATTACATGCAACGTTACCACTAAATGCTGACTTTTTTGAAGAACAGCAGTTTTCATTTCAAGGTAATGCAGAGCAAATGCAGTTTGTAGCATCTATGCCTGCAAGTGTAGGGAAACTAGGAATACAACTTTTTACATTGAGTTTACAACCGGGAGAAAATAATCAAGGTTCAGAATTAAAAGTCAATATTAGACCGTTTTTTCCAAAAAGTGAGACTGAAGAATGGGATGATGAAAGTGTTGTGATTTTAAAACAAATACAAGCACTTCGTTTTTCATATTTTGGTTCAGATGAGATTGCTGATGAACCTGTGTGGCAAGAAGAATGGCTGGACAAACAGATTTTACCAAAAATGGTAAGTGTTGATATAGAGCTGACAAATGGTGAAGTGTGGCCCCAGGTTGTTACTGCACTGACAATTGAAGCATCAGATGATGGGGGTGTTGGAGGGGGGGGGAACCCATTTGATATAATTAGCGGAAAATTTCCTGATCATGAAAAAAGATAAAGGACTGGCTCTTATTGTTGTCCTATGGGTGATTTCGTTATTGATAATAATGTCCAGCAGCTTCTCTTTAACTATACAAAGAGAATCAGCCATTATTTCAGGGTTAAAGGAAAGGGCCGAAGCGTCGGCTATTGCAGAGGCTGGTATTTATTATGCAATAGCAAAGTTATTACAGAATGATAAAGAGCAGCAATGGAATGCTTTTGATAGTTTATATGAAATAAATTTTGTAGGAAAAAAGGTTCGTATTAAAATAGCCGATGAATCAGGAAAAATTGCTATAAATTTTGTGGATAAAGAACAATTATTAAGTTTATTTGGTTCTATTAATGTAGAAGAATCTTTGGCAGAAAGTCTGAGTGATGCTATTTTGGATTGGCGGGATAATGATGATACACAGAGTGATCATGGTGCAGAAAAGCAACAGTATGAAGAAGCAGGATTAAAATATGAACCACGTAATGCAGCTTTTTCTAATATAGAAGAGATGCAGATGGTTTTGGGAATGACTGCTAGAATATATAGACAGATTGAAAACTTGGTCAGTGTTTATGCACAGAACTCAAAAGTTAATTCTACTGCTGCGTCACGAGAAGTCTTGTTAACATTGCCTGATACAGAAAAAGAAATGGTTGATGAATATATACAACAAAGAGTCGACAATGAACGAAACTCAGAAAAAGTGAGTCAGCCAGACTGGTATCAAGGTAGCTCAACTAAAAGCGATACATTTATGATTATTGCAGAAGCAATGATAGATGAAAATAGTACACAACAAATAATGGCTGTAATCAGAAAAGGTAGTTCAAAAGTAAATATGCCGTATACAATTTTAAAGTGGTCTAAAGATTATCAGCTGCCCTCTCTCTTTTTGTCTGAAAATGATGAGTGGGTCATAAATTAGCATGATAAATTTAAATAGTGATATTGATATATCGCGTTTTTTTTCTTGGTGGGGACAAGAATTAAGTTTTTTGTTGCCCGAAAAAATCAGAGAATCCATTAGTAGTGGAAAAGGGATTCTTGTTGTTGAGGTTAATTTAGAAAAAACCAAAGTAACTTATGTTCATTCAGACCAAAAAACTGTATTAGGTGAGTATGTCCGTAACGCTTTGGCAAAACAAGAATTAAAAGAAAAAATTGAAAATAACCCTCAATATAAAGAGGCAGACATAGTATTAAGAATCCCTGAAAGTATATCAATTAAAAAGGATTTGTTTTTACCTGCAGTTACTGAAACAAATATAAAGAAAGTGCTCGCATATGAGCTTGATAAATATACGCCTTTTAACAAAGATCAGGTTTATTTTGACACGATTAAATTAGAAAAAGAAAAAAAAACCAACCAGATTCATTTGCTTTTAGTTTTAGTAAAAAAAGCTACATTAGACAGAATGTATGAAAGTTGTGTGAGTTTAGGCTTAACACCTCATTATTCAGATTCAGCTGCCCAGCCAGTTATTCCCAATGATGGAAGTAGCCAATATAATTTATTACCAGCTGACTTATGTCAAAAAAATAATAAGTTACCTTTTTATACCATGCTAGGAAGTATGTTCTTGGCACTTATTTTGTTTTTTGTGATGTTATTTTATCCATTATATAAATTAGATAATGGGCTGGATAAGCTTAAACATCATAAACGGTTAGCGGAAAAAGAGGCTTTTGAGATAGAAAGGTCTAAAAAAAGAGTAGATTATTTATATCTAGCTACGCAAAAAGTTATTGATAAACAAAATGAGCTTCCAGCGATGATTGATGTTATTAATTCAGCAACTAAGGCTTTTAAAGATGATACTTGGGTATCTCAATTTCGTTATGTAAATAAAACATTACAACTGACGGGGCAGTCTTCTAGTGCATCAGGATTAATCGAATCGTTAGAGAAAACAAGTATATTTCATAATGCAAAATTTATTTCTCCTGTAACAAAAGACAATAGAACAGGGATGGAAAGATTTAAGATCTCAACTGAAGTCGCAAAAAAACAAAGTAATGCAGAAGCTAAGTAAAACACAAGAAAGGTGGTTGGCAGTAGGTTTATTGCTGGGCATAATTATAATTTTAAGTGCTACTGTTTTTATACCTTGGTATAACACTTTAAATGAAACTTTAGAGAAAATTGATGATCAGGTTTATCAAATTCAGCGATATCAACGAGTGATTGCAAGTCGTGAAGAGGTCTTGAGTGAAGTTGAGAAAGGACGTAAAAAAATAAATGCATTAGGCTATTTTTATACTCAAGAAACGTATTCTCTTGCAGCCGCTGAATTACAAAAAAGAATTAAAGGGATAGTAGAACGTGCAGGAGGGGATATAAGTAGCACTCAAGTGTTGCCACATAAAGAGCAGAATGAATTAGTTCGTATTGCTGTTAAAGTTCGTTTAGTAGGTGATATGGATATGCTTAGAGTTCTTTTGTTTGAAATACAGGCTGAAAAACCGCTGATGGGGATAGAAAATATAACTATAATACCAAAGCGAGGAAGGCGAAATAGAAAAACACGGAAAATTGAAGAGACAGGTTTAATAACGATAACCATGGAGGTCTCTAGCTATATGAGGAAAATGAGTGATGAATCAGAGTAAAGGGGAGTCTTTGGTTACCTATTTTTTTATCGCTTGTAGTGTGATATTTCTTTTTCTAATGATTATTCAATATGTTATCGGATCAGATTATCGTACAGAACTTATTGAAAAGCTAAGTGTTTCTAAAAGTACAGGGTTTACAATGCAAGAGATTCCAGATTATCAATTTAGTCAAGAGTCAATTAATGATTATGATGAAATTGTTCAAAGACCCTTATTTTTTAAAGTACGTAAACCCATCATTCCTCAAGCTGAGGATGAAACAACAGAAGTCAGTATAGCGTCAGAAGAGTTGGATTTTATTTTGACTGGGGTTATCAATGTACCCAGTGGTATTTATTGTTTGCTCCAGAACCCAAGAGCAAAAGACAAGAAAGAT
The DNA here is from genome assembly GCA_021647145.1 of Methylococcaceae bacterium. Classification (GTDB taxonomy): domain Bacteria; phylum Pseudomonadota; class Gammaproteobacteria; order Methylococcales; family Methylomonadaceae; genus QPIN01. The sequence continues at coordinate 17,940 of JAKIVF010000019.1, forward strand.
AAGTTTTTACGCTTAGAACAAGGCGAAGTAGTTGATGGTTGGACAATTAGTGAAATACATCCAGACCGAATTGTAGTTGGTTCAGATGGAAAGAGAGAAGAAATTAAATTGGCAAAGCCACGATTAAGAAAGCCAGTGAAAGCCTCTTTAGCAAAAAGAAAAAACCGTAGTCCTAGAATAAAACCACGGAAAGTGACACGAAACCCTTTTAAACAATAAAAAGAAAGCAATAATGAAATCGTATAAAAAACTCACCAGTCTTTTCGGCTTGATAATTGTTAGTAGTATTTTATTGACTGCTTGTGACCCTCTTACCGCAAAATTAGGGCCAAGACTAGGTATGAAAATACCTATTGAAGCAAGGTCAGAAAAAGATTATGTTAAGCCAGAAAATGATGGTGAAAAAGAAGAAGAGCCTAAGTTTTCACAATTAGAAAATAGTGATAGTTCTAAAACTGACAAAACAGAAATTAAGGCTCAGAAAATTATTGGTAATGGACGTTTTATATCTCCACCAAACGATGTTGTCTCTTCTAAATTAGGAAAGGGAGGTAAATATTCCTTAAATTTTGATGCAGCTGATTTGGGCGAAGTCACAAAGATTATTCTTACTGATATGCTCCAAGAAAACTATGTGATGAGTCCAAAAGTAGGTGGAACCGTTACTTTACAAACAACAGACCCTTTGCATAAAGAAGAGTTGTTACCTACGCTAGAAATGTTATTGCGCATTAATGGTGCGGTATTAATTAAGCGAGGAGGAAGCTATCGCATTGAAGCAGATGGAGATAGTGTTCAAGTTGCTAATGCTTCAAGTCTAAATGGTAAAAAAATACGGGCTGGATATCAAATAAAAGTGGTTCCACTAAAATATGTAGGTGCTGCAGATATGGCTGAGGTTATTACCCCAATAGTGCCTAATAAAGCGATTGTTAAAGTGGATACAGCGCGTAATATTCTGTTAGTAGCTGGTACGCATGATGAATTAAAAAAGATATTGGGTCTTATAAAAACCTTTGATGTTAATTTTATTGCAGGAATGTCATTTGGTCTTTTTCCTTTAGAAAATACAGAGGTGACTAATACTGTTGCTGAAGTTGAACAAATATTTAATGAAGGTGAAAAAAACCCTCTTTCCGGGATGATCCGTTTTGTTAGTATAAAACATCTAAATGCTATTTTAGTGATTACCAAGCAAAGAGCATACTTGAAAGAAGCAGAAAACTGGATCTCGAGGTTAGATAAGGCTAATGCAGGAGTAGGTGAAGGTGGGGTAATTGTTTATAAAGTACAACATGTTGATGCGGTTGAACTGGCCTCTACACTCTCTCAAGTAGTTAGTGGGATAGCTACCTCTTCAAATAAACCTGCATCCGTTGCGCCAGGGCAAAAACTTGGATCACTTTCGAATAAAAGCCGAGATAAATCTAGAAAAAAAGAGAACTCCAGATTTTCTAGAAACTCAAGAAATACTAGAAACTCAAGAGGTTCAGGCCAAGGAATTTCAGCATTAGAAAATGTTAGTATTATTGCAGATGAATCGAATAATGCCTTAGTGATTACAGCACAACCTCAACAATATCGAATGCTGAAAAAAATAATTAAGCAATTAGATGTTATGCCTCTTCAAGTACTGATTGATGCAATGATTGTTTCGGTAACATTAGAGGATGATTTACAGTATGGAGTTCAATGGAGGTTTAAAAATGGATTTGGTAGTGGAAATGACGGAGTAGGGAATAGTAGTGTAAAACCACTTGACCTGTTCACAACGGCTGCTACGGATTTTGTTGCCCAAGGTTTTTCTTATGGCCTAGTGGGTAGTGATATGGGAGTTAAGGTTGCATTAAATGCTTTTGCTAAAGATAATAAAATTAATGTGCTTTCTACACCTTCGGTGATGGTGTTAAATAATCACGAAGCTAATATTCTCGTGGGGAATTCAATCCCAATCAGGAAAGGTGAATTTACTAATACAAGTGGTGGGGCAAATAACAGTATTGCGAACTCTTCTATTGATATGGTTGAAACCGGGGTTAGTTTAAATGTAAAGCCAAGAGTCAATGCTAATGGTGTAGTCATTTTAGAAATAGAGCAAAAAGTTAATAATGCTTTACCAGCGGGAAATGCTGCTTCTGGGTCAACTATTGATTCACCGACTATTCTGAAGAGAGAAATAACAAGTAGTGTTGCTGTTGTTGATGGCGAAAGTGTTATTTTAGGCGGATTAATATCTGAAGAACATACGTTTGATAATTCGGGAATACCATTTGTTAAAGATATTCCTTACCTAGGCTGGCTATTTGGTTCACAACAGAAAAAAGTTGCAAAAAATGAGCTAGTTGTAATTATTACACCTCGTGTTGTAGTAAATAAATATGATGCAAGAAAAGTAACTGATGAATTTAAAAGAAAACTTTCAGGTATTTTTTATGATGAGGATGGACATAAAGCTGAATGGAATGAGATAAATAGAAATTATTCTGGTCAAGAAATAGGAGAGGGTAAGGGTGGTGTTCGTAATTTAAATGAAAACTATAATCGTCCCGCAAAAGAAAGAAGGGAAAAAAGACCGAAAACTATTTATCCTTAAGGTATTTTCTTAATAGATGTGAGTTTAAAATTTAAATTATAGGTTGGGTTGCCGTCTCTTTGGCAACCCAACGCCCCTTTTTCTAATGATAGTGGATTAACGATAGGGCTATTAGGTTAGCTTGCAACCTATTGATTTATTGGAAAGTGGTGGTTACGTTATCGTGCTGAACTTGATAGCTTAAGTTAGCTGACCCGACCCTAATTATTGTTTATTAAGCAGTATTAGAGTTAGAATAGAATTAATTACGATTTTAATTTAAAATATTTTCCTGTTCTAAAATTTCCTCAATTTCCATCCATTCCATTTCGGCTTCTTCTAAGGCTGTATCTACTTCTACTTTCTTAGCCAGTATTTCTTTCAGCTTTGCTTTTTGAGAATCGTGATAAATATCGGGATTTGCCAATTGTAATTCCAGGTCTTTTTGCTCCGTATGAAACTTTTCAACAGCCTGCTCAGATTTTTTGAGCTTGTTCAGTAAAGGTTTTAATTGTTTACGTCGTTCTGCTTCTTTCTTTCGTTGTTCTTTTCTGGAAATGTTAGAATCAATTGCATGGTTGTTATTAACTACTTCATTTAAAGATTTTTTTTGTTCTGATATCCAGTGTCGATAATCATCTAAATCTCCATCAAAGGGTTTTGCAGTACCATCAGCAACAATAATAAATTGATCCGTCACTGATCGTAATAAGTGCCTATCATGAGATACTAGGACTATTGCCCCCTTATAATCTTGTAATGCCATACTCAAAGCATGACGCATTTCCAGGTCTAAATGATTAGTAGGCTCATCTAAGAGTAATAAGTTAGGGTTTTGATAAACTAAAAGTGCAAGTACTAAACGAGCTTTTTCACCACCCGAAAACGGCTTAACTATTTCTTTGACTTTGTCGTCTTTAAAATAAAATCCACCTAGGAAATTTCGTAAATCTTTTTCGGTCGCTTGTTTGTCTAATTGTTGTAAATGCCATAAAGGACTTTCATCTAGCCTAAGTTGTTCTAATTGGTGTTGGGCAAAATAACCAACGTTTAAGGCATCTGCTAGTTGTACTTTGCCTGTTAAGGGTTCCATATTAGAGGCTAGTACTTTAATTAAACTGGATTTGCCTGCACCATTAGGACCTAAAAGACCAATTCTGTCACCTGGAGTAACTGATAAACTAAGTTGATCAATAACAATTTTATCACCATAGCCAATATTGGCTTCCTCAATTTGAATGAGAGGATTGGGCATTTTATCGGGTGCCGGAAAACTGAAATTAAAAGGAGAATCAATATGAGCTGCAGAAATAACTTCCATACGTTCCAAAGCTTTAACTCTACTTTGAGCTTGTTTAGCTTTTGTCGCTTTAGCTTTGAAACGGGTAATAAAGCTTTGAATATGTTCGATTTCTTTCTGTTGCTTTATAAATGCAGACTGTTGTTGGGATAGTTTTTCTGCTCGCCTTTTTTCAAAGACAGAATAATTGCCAGTATATATTTCTGCTTTATTTTGTTCTATATGAATTATATGATCTGTAATAGAATCAAGAAAATCCCTGTCATGGGAGATTAATAGTAAAGTTCCAGGATATCTACATAACCACTCCTGAAGCCAGATAACAGCATCTAAATCTAAATGATTAGTTGGCTCATCTAGCAATAATACATCTGAACGACACATCAATGCTTGAGCTAAATTGAGTCTCATACGCCAGCCACCAGAAAAAGATTTAACAGGGTCTTGTTCTTGTCCAGTTAAAAACCCTAATCCATTCATTAGTCTGGAAGCTCGTGCTTGAGCAGTATATCCATCAATATGTTCTAAGCTACTGTGCAACTCAGCAAGTTTTAAGCCTTCATTATTTTGTTCAGCGTCTTTAAGTTGCTGTTGTAACCAGCGTAACTCCTTATCTCCATCAATCACATAATTAATTGCAGAACAACTTACGGCAGGCATTTCCTGGGCTACATGCGCAATTTCTAAATTAGGTGGTATAGAAAATTCACCTTCATCTATATGTAATTCATTTAGCAATACAGCAAATAAGCTTGATTTTCCCGTACCATTAGCACCAGTTAATCCAGCTTTCTGTCCTTTGTGAATAGTAAAAGAAGTATCGCTAAAAAGTACACGAACTCCACGGCGGAGAGAAATATTTTTAAAATTTAGCATTTAAGTTTAAGGTATACTTTGATAATTATTATTGCAGACAGAACATAGATTGATTACTCAAGCTACAGTGTGTTAATGAAATTAAAACAAGGAAAACCACTAAATCCGTTATTTAAACCCCAAGATAGATATTACGTGAATAGGCAAGGTGTTTGGTGGTTTTTTACAGTAGATAAAATTAGTGGTCCTTATCAGAGTAAAGGTTTGTGTGTTCAGGCTTGTCAATATTATATTCAGAAAAGAGATGGAGTGTTATAAAGATATTGTTAATAGTAATGTAGTTGATTATTACCAATAAGGTTGATTTAATGGCGCAAATCACCGGAAAAGAAAGCAGAGCGATGAGGAGCGGCGTACATTTATATCTTTACTTTGTAATTTAATGCTAATTCATCACCTGGCATTCCGCGAATACCCCAGTTTTCCATTGGAGTTTCTGAAATAGTTATTTCTATATCTTGACTAACAATACCTGTATATTCCTTTATTTTAGAAAGCATCAGGTTGATCAGGTTTTTTTTTGCTTCTATTGACCTTCCTTCAAAGATTGAAAGTTCAATAATGGTGTATTTATCGCTTCTGTCCGATGGGTATACAAATTCATTTTTATTGAGCAGAAAAAAACGATGAAATTTTTTATTTTCAGGGAGGTCAAAAGCATCCATTAAAGATTCATGTATCGCCTTTGATAGGTTTTCCTAGTTCCCTTTTAGCGAATCCTTAAGGCCATATATTTTTATTTGTGCCATGAGATGTTCTTTTAGAATATAACAACGGGTTTATAAGTTGTTCTTAGTCTATTAATCTTTATTATTAGTGGTTTATGTTTTGGATTATTTTAGCTAAGACGATCAATCATATCTTCTGCTTGTTTAGAAAATTTATTAAGATCACCACTTTTAACTGTTTCAATAGGGATTATGATTGCGGAATCCATATCTATAAAGATATGAACATAATCTTCAAGATAATCAACTCGAACCATATCTTTCCAGGGTGTTTTGTGTTTTCCGCCTGGAGATTTTTCAGATAAATAATCTTGTTCTATTTTCAAAGTATGTAAGCCAAACATGCCTTCTTTTTCTTCGGTAGTGTAGCGTTCTAGAAATTGTCTGCGCATATCCATCTTCATTACATAGGGCGAAATTACTCCCCAACCTATTGCTAGTAAAGTAATGTATGCCGTTGTCATCATATCTCCATAGTAGGAATAATAAAACATGCCAATAAGGAGCATAATACCAGGGACAAGGATTTTACTTTTTCTAATATTTTGTTGTAGTTCAATATTATTTTTTAATCGTAATTCATTAAAATGAATTAAATCTTTTTCTCTAAATTCATATTCTAGTTCAAACATTTTTTTATTCTAAAGTGATTGTTTAAGATGGTTGAGTCAATATTATTCAACTTTTGGGTAAATTTTATGTGTAATCTTTCATGCCAGCTTACTAGTATAAGTTATTTTTTAGCATAGATTATAAAACTGTAATATGATGCGGATATTATGTTGATTAAAAGGGGTAATGTCATGCGGAATATTTATATTATAAGCTTGATACTGGTTTCAAATTCTGTTAGTGCAGATCAAAATCAAGGTGTTTCTGTAGTTCCAGAGCCACCTGAATTACCTATGCCAGTGCAAAGTGGGGAAACATTAGAACCAGATATTACCATTATTCGAAAAGGTAAAAAAACTATTCAAGAGTTTCGTAGGAATGGTGTGTTGTATATGGTTAAAATTGTACCTAAAGTTGGGCCCGCTTATTATTTAATTGATGCAGATGGCGATGGAAATATTGATGTAAGAGGAAATGATTTAGATTCAGGAACAAAAATTAATCAGTGGAAGTTATTTGAATGGGAATAAATAGTTCTATTTATTTAGGTAAACAAATAATATGACAAAGTTTTTGCCCGGAATTATACTCACTCAGCTAGTCATGAGTGGATTGATATTAATGGCGGTTAATTGGTCAAATGATTTTCAATTAATTATTGTTATTGCAGTTATTGCTTTATTAACAGCTGTTTTAGTTGCTTTTTGGTTTTCTTCCATTGCTCGTAACATATCTATTGATGAGCAGTCTTTGATAGTAGAAAAACACGTGCAAGATAGAGAAAATTTGATAAAGGAAGCTGAACGTGAAAAAGTAGGTGTCTTAAAAGAAAAATCTCAATTACAAGAGTTACATGCTCGAGAACGTGAGAAAATACTTCTTGATGCAGAGCGAGAAAAAGCCAGTGTTGTTGAAAAAAGTTATCAGAAAATAGAAAAAGAAACAAAAAAGGCTCATTCTAAAGCAAATTTAAAAGTGGGTTTGGCCTTCTCGGCAACAGTAGCTGCAGCAGGGGTTATGATCTTTAGTCAATTAATCACGATTGGTGTTATGGTTTTGGTCGCATCAGGAAGTGGATTGAGCGGATATGTTTTACGAGCTAGACATGAACGGATAGCTAGAAAAAAACAATTGCTTTTAACTAAAGATAAGTGAAGGCGTTCAAGTATACTAAAGGTAAGTGTATATTTTTCTGACTGATCGATTTAAAATTAGCTTGGAAAATATAGCAAATCCATTTTAAAAATCATGTCAACTTATATTGATAGTTTACAAGAACGGCTATCACAACAAGTTTTTTATGAGCGTCTCTATTAATTTTGGATTTCGGATACTTGATAGTCATCAAAAAAAACATCCATAAAATCACTACGAATTCCAGCATGACCTTTTTTTAAGATAAGTCCTGCATCAGCCCCTGTATCTTCAATCTGTAATATTTGAGTCCAGCCAGGTCCTAGTTGGCTATCGTTAAGATACATTATAATATCTACATACCCTTTGGCATTAGTAGAAACTTTAGTCTTAATTCCAATTCGATGATTGATAGGTAGTAGGTTAGGTAAGGTATCTCGATTATAATTTCCTGAGTAAACTGACGTTGATTTTAGGGTGTAATACTTGCCGTGCAGCTTTTTTTTAACGACTGCATAACCATCAACCCTTATCCCGATGTAATAAAGATTGTCACCATTTTGATAACGATGAAAGAGTAAAACTCCATTGGATTGATTTCTGTTTGGGCTATCTGATAGGTTTATTTTTTTGATGTTAAAAAAAACCTGTTGAGTAAAATTTTTAAATTTAGAGTTCGTTACTAAGCGTAAAAGGTTTTGGGGCCTATATCCGTTGTCAGTATCAAGAGGGTTTGACTTGGCATATAACAACCTAAATCGGTCGTTATTTGAAAGTTTGCCTTGTACGGTGCTAGCCCCATTTTTTGTTTGGTATAGATACCCTCCCGAATTTAGCCACCAGCTAGAGTCGATATACTTGTTTGCATGATTTCTTTCAATGAGTTTGGGGTGGTCTGTTTTATCAAAGCTATTAGTAAATGAGTTTTTAGGCTCAGTTGAGCAACTAGTGCAAAATAAAATAGTAAACCAAAAAAATATATATGATTTAAAGTGCATTTATTTAGGTGTCTTTACTGGTGTGGAAGTAAATTATACCCATTTCATAAAGCTGAGGAGGTAACTGGTATCAGGTTGATTTTAATAGAAGAATCGTATTTTAATATGGCCAAAAGATGCTATTGGATCAATTCAATAATCTTATTAGCGTATAAATATTCATTGTTTATTAATTTATATTTGATTAATATAACTCAAGATTTTTTTTAAAAAAGCGTGTTAGCTCTATTTTGAGAACTGGTTCAAATTATTTTTAAGTAAATAATCAGTGGCTTGTAATAAATAGTTTTAAGAGCTCTTAATGAAACAAAGCAATAGATAAAAATAACTTTCTCAATATAATATTGATTTTCTATCTATTACTTTGCTGAAATATTTTCTCTTTATTAATAATTATTATTGTTCTTTTACGTTTCTATAACCTCAGAAAGTATATTTTATATAGGAGAAACACTCAATAATGTCGTCAATAGAAAAAACAACCTCTAATTTTGAGGGGCAAATTGATTTTTTTAGGAACCCTGTCTTACCGAAGGCAAAAGAAAAAAGTAGATTTTTAGTTCGTATAGTAGCAATAGTGCTTATCGCAATTTCAATGGCTGTTGTTTTTGGGCTTCGCTGGGGGAATATTACTTATTATTGGTATTCTCCTTTAGTTAACACCTATTCAATTGCTATAGCAGGGTTCATATTTTCTCGTTTCGTGCTATCACTTTTTTATAAAGCCCCTAGAGATGTGGGTATCTCGCCAACTGTGAGTGTTATTATCACGGCCTTTAATGAAGAAGATGCTATTTATAAAACTGTAGAATGTTGTTACGCAGCCTATTATCATGATCATCTTTTTGAAGTCATTGTTGTTGATGATGGTTCAACGGATAATACCGTAAAAGAAATTAAAAGAGCACAAAAACGTTGGCCTGGACTGGTTTTAGATGCATTTGAACATAACAAAGGTAAGCGGGAGGGAATGGCATCTGGTGCACGCTTAGCAAAAGGAGAGATTCTTGTTTTTGTTGATTCTGATAGTTTTTTAAAGCGAGATGGTATACGAAAGATAGTCCAGGGGTTTGCCGATCCGAAGGTGGCTGCTGTAGCTGGGCATACAGAAGTTGCTAATGTAGATGTTAATGGTCTTACTAGAATGCAGCAAGCTCGCTATTATGTCGCATTTCGGATCATAAAAGCAGCAGAAAGTGTGTTTGGTACGGTTACTTGTTGCCCAGGGTGTTTTTCTGCTTATCGAAGAAGTAGTATGTTAGAGGTGTTAGATGACTGGTTAAATCAACACTTTCTTGGTGTTCAAGCTACCTTTGGGGATGATAGGAGTCTAACCAATTATCTATTAAGAAAATACAAGGTCATTTATTCGTCAGAAGCAATTGCGACTACAATTGTGCCAGAAAATCATAAGCAATTCTTAAAGCAACAATTGCGTTGGAAAAAATCTTGGTTTAGGGAAACCTTGATTGCAGCCACCTTTATGTGGAAAAAACCACCATTAGCTTCCATCGCTTTTTATGCTCAGCTCTTATTTCCGATCATTGCACCAATCTTAATTTTACGAATATGTTTATGGTTACCGATTATGGATAGTGATTTTATATCCCCAACTATCTACTTAATTGGTACAGTGATGATTGGGCTTATGTTTTCAGCTTACTATCTATTTTGGAAATCAGACCGATATTGGATCTATGGTCTATACTTTACCCTTTATTACTTAACGTTTTTAGTTTGGCAAATGCCTTATGCAATTGCTACGCAGCGTGATAATAGATGGGGAACTAGGTAAAAAAAATGCGGACACTGACACATACGAATGTAAACCCCATACCTTCAAAACTTGAACGTCGTAGTAAAAATCGGTCTATACGAGTTCATCACTGGCGCAACTTAGGGTGGTGGGTAATTTTAGTCTGTGTGATTGTTACGATCGTGGAATTGCCACATTTTTTTTCCAATGCCGGCGAAAAGGTAATACCTTCACGCTTACCAAAATATATGCTATGGGGAGGGAACGAGGACGGTATAGAAAAGGAAGCCTTTATTGCTCTTGCTTTTGGAAAAATCAGTGCTACTCATAAATTAGCGATCTCGAAGTCATCTTTTAAGGCACAACTTGAAGCTTTAAAAGAGGCTAACTTCTCATCCGTGCGGCTCGAACAGATTAACCAGTGGAAACAAACAAATACAACCCCTCTTCCTGCCATGCCTGTTTTGCTTACATTTGAAGAAGCTAATCGTGAAACTATGGAAATAGCGGATAGATTATTAGCTAAACTGGGGATGACGGCTTTGGTGTTTGTAGATGTTAATCAATTAAACCAAGGAAATATTACCCTGGTTTCTTGGCATAGACTTAAAGCTTTGGTTAAAACAGGTCGGTGGGAAGTGGGTATTTCTGGGTGTTTAAATAAAAGTGGAGAACCAACAAACACTTTTCCAAAACAACTATCAAACAGGCTTTTTCAAGAACGTAAACAACTAGAAAATACGTTAGGAGTTTCTGTTATTGCGGCAAACTGTTCTCGTTCATGGAATTCAAATACTGGCTATGATGCTGCATCAGCATGGAATAAAATTTTGTCTGATGCTTCTTTACAAATGGGCTTTGTTGCGGCACCATTCGGTGCAAATTATCATAAAGACCTTAAAACAAGATTTAGACGCATTCGAGTTTCAAAAAAGTGGAATGACACAGAGTTACTTACCCATATTAAAACCCATCAACCACGTCGGGCAGTTTTTTCTGATACCTTTCAATCCAATCAATTAGCTTCTGATTGGGTGGTAGATAGTGGGGAAATGATAATTGAAAAAAACACCCTTCATATGACTAATATGGAGGGTGAGCAAGGTGCAATGCTAACGCTTGGCGGAACAGAAAAATGGCAAGATGCCGAGGTAGAAGTGCAACTAAAAGGGTTGCCAGAAGGTCAATTCTGGATTTCTTTGCGCTATGGCGTAGACCAACCTTTTATTCGGCTAGGTATTGCGAACGGTCGAGTTTTATTGCAAGAGACTAATGGTATTGGTAGAACCAAACAACTTGCTAGTGGTGATGTATTCCCTAACTTAAATACCTTAAAGCTTAGAGTTGTTGGAGGTCGTGTTATTGCCTACTATAATGGTCAAGCTTTAACTAAACGACCAGTTGAGTTGGAGTCGAGTATTAAACAGGGCGCATTTGCACTGACAGTTTGGAAGAATAATGAAAGCCTTGATAGTTTTGTCACTGAAAAAGCATCAGTTAACTTGATAGGCGTAAAAGCAAGACCTGTGTTTTCAAAAAATGTCATTGTTAAACCAGTTTTAAAAGAGAGAGAATGGACAAAGTTACGACAACAATCTGAACAGCTTTCTGGAATCAGTCCACGATATTTTGCATGGATAGACAGAAAGCCACAGGCTTTCCAAGTTAGTGAATCTACTATGGAAATATTTACTCGCTACTACCACCTTCAGTTCCTTCCTGCTCTTTTTATTAGTAGTGATACTCCATTTTCTGATGCATCTTCAGTAACGGAACAAGCATTGGTATGGGCTTCTAATCCAAAATATCACGGACTTAATATAATTTTGAAAAATACACTTGCTGGGGGGGAATGGCGGCAAGTATTGAATGACTTGGGTATTAAGATGGCAGAAATAGGTAAAACACTTTCAGTAACAGTAATGGAAGATGATAAACAATTCATGTCTACAGGTAATCACGAGGATTTATTTTTGGTTTCGGCTAAAACAAATTTGCTAACTACAACGCCAAGGTTTTTGTACCCACTCACCAAGAAGCAAGCTGATATATAGATGTTGGCTTTCTGAAAGTATTAATAATAAATTTTATATTATCTTAAGGGCACCTCTATTAACTCAAGACTGCCAGCCTTGAGTTAATAGAGGTGCCCTTAACTAAAACAAGGATAGCATTAATGTTGAAACTGTTTCGACGTAGGTCTTTCAAGACAATTGTCACGTTACTAATTCTCACAAAAACAACGCTAATTTATGCCTCTATTGGTGCGGTTTTGGAACGTGCAAATACTTTATATGCGAACAAAAATTATGAAGGTGCTCGTGAGATTTATGAACATGCGACGGAATTAGATAAAGGCTCTCTTTCTGCGTGGCGTGGTCTTGGTTGGAGTTATTGGGCGTTAGGTAAAAGAGCGCGTGCTTATAAAATATGGACAGATGTAATAAAAGGGTTTCCTGGCGATCTACCAACAATTTTGACTTTAGCTCAGGCAAATGAACAAGATCATCGTTGGGACGAGGCTATTAAGTATTATTCTCAATTACTTAATCTTCAGCCGAATGAGCTAGTTGCTCATCGAGGTAAGGCAAGAATTTTTATTATTCAAAGGAATTTTCTTGAAGCTGAAAAAGAGTCAAGAGTAGGATTATCCCAAGCCCCATCTGACTATAACTTTAAGTCATTGCTTGCTGATGCTTTAATGGGGCAAAAACGTTATAAAGAAGCTGAAAACATTTTAATAGCTCTGTCTAAAGCTGATCCAGTAAAAAGTAATTTCAGTAGATTAAGTAAAGTCTTAGCAGAACAAGGCAGGTATGAGGAAGCAGCAAACTATTATAAAACTAGTCTAGAGATTCGAAAAGATAAAGGTACTATCTCCGCTTGGCGAGGGCTGGGTGCTAAGCTTAGAAAAATTGATCAAAAACAACGTGCTTACAAAATTTGGCAAGGGCTTTTGAAAGATTATCCGAACGATGTAGAAACACTTATAGCCATAGGGCGAGCCAGTCATCAAGATAAACTTTTACAACAAAGCTTGGATTATTATGCACGAGTCTTAGAAAAAGAGCCGAACAATAAAGTCGCTCACTTTAACAGATCAAAAATATTTTTTTCACAACTTAATTTTGAAGCGGCTGAAATAGAGATAAGGTCTATTTTGGAGCAATCACCTTCTGATAATAAGTCGAAGCTTGCACTCATTGATATATTGATTGTGACTAATCGTAGTAAGGAGGCGGAACAACTTTTGCGGCCACTTATAGATAGGGATTCAAACCCTAAATATTTAACTCGATTAGCCAAAATTCTTGCCGAGACGAGTAACAATGAAGAATCAGCTCGTTACTTTAGGAAAAGTCTTAAGGCAGACCCGGAAAATATAAAAGCAGTACAGGGTCTTGCCCGAGTACTGTGGAATCAACATCGTTATGAAGAGTCTACGAAGCTTTTACAGAGTTATCTAGAGAAACACCCAGATAAAGATTTTGTCCGTGCAAGGTTGGCAGAACATGCTACTGCTTCAGGAAAGTGGGCGTTGGCTGAACGAGAATTTAGAGTTTTGATAGATAAGTATCCAGCTGATAACAGATGGAAAGTGAAACTTGCTCGCCAATTAGATTTGGCTGGTCAGCATAATGAAGCAAGTACACTTGCTAAACAAGTTGTAGCTAAAGAACCTAATGAAGCTGCCTTGAAGTTACTTGCCAATAACGCTATTTTTTCTGGTGATATTATTGAAGGTATCCGCTGGCTAAAAGAGATAATAAAGATAAAACCTTCATCTGAACGGTTAAACCAACTGGGTAAGCTGCATATTATTCGAGGGATTAGTCTTGCCAAGGAAAACAAACATGAAGAATCTATGGTTCAATACGCAGCAGCGAGTAAAGAGTTTCAAGATGCGATTGAATTAGACCCAATCAAATCAAGAGCGCCTGTCGGCCTTGTAGAGTCATTGAGATTAGGAAAAAAATATTCTGCAGCTGAGCAATTAGCGAATGAACTCTACACAAAACACCCTGGCTCTGTTGATATAATTCACCAATTAGTTAATATCCATAAGGATCAAGGTGATTTCTCGGAAGCAGTTAAATGGCTGAAAGTTAAGCGGCCTTTGTTTCCTGGTAATATACATTTGGATAAAAACCTTGCGAAATTAATTTTCTATAGTGGAGAACAAAAAAAAGGTTTGAAAATGATGAAAGAACTTCAACATAAAGCTCGTCAGCAAAGTATTCAAGTTTTACTTTACCATGGAATTACTCTGTCAGAACGTCGAGATACAGTGCCAGTGAAAAAATTTCGGGATCAAATGCTGGCGTTAAAGAAAGAAGGCTACCATTCTATTACTATGAAACAACTACTTGACTTTATAAATGGTGAAGAAGGATTACCTGAGAAACCTATTTTGATTACATTTGATGATGCTCGTACAGATAGCCTTCGTTATGCTGACCCTATTCTTGAGGAGGCAGGTTTTCAAGCAACCATGTTTGTGCCTGTTGCTGATGTGGCTACGCATGGTGCTTATACAACAGTTTGGTCTACATTGAGAGAAATCAGTAAAACGGGTCGTTGGGATATGCAATGTCATGGTACTGAAGCTCAGCATTATTTACCTGTTAATAAATTTGGCCACATGGGACGTTTTATGGCAAACAAGAGGTGGATGGCAAAGAGTAATCGTCTAGAAACTAATGAAGAGTTTTCCACGCGTATTGGCCAAGATCTAAAAACCTGTAAGGAAATTATGGGGCGTGAGTTACCAGGTTCTGATGTGTTTGCTTTTGCTTTTCCATACAGTGACCAAGGACATAGGTCTTTATCAAATTCAAAGGATGTATTGAACTTAAATCATAAGCAGGTCAAAAAACAATTTCAATTAGCTTTTAATGTAAATAACAATTATCCTGTCACAAGAGATACCCTTAGATATTCTCTACCTAGATTTGAAGTAAAACGAACCTTTACAGGCGAGGACCTAGTTAAAAAGTTGAAAGTTATTGATCCAGCTATTTCAGTTCCCTATGAGTTAGCAGGATTGGAAATGAATACTGGCAATTATGCTCAAGCAATACGAATATATGAAGACCTTGAACGTGATGGTTCAATTGATAAAGCCGAGTTAATGGCAAAAAAAGGGAAAGCGTTAAGTTGGAGTGGTGACCATGTAAGTGCTAGAAAACAGTTAGATAAAGCGAACGCAATGCACCCAGATGATCCTGCTATTATGAAAGAAATTGCAGCACTTGATCGTCGCCTTAAACATGTAGTAAAAATAGAAGGGCGATATTTTGAAGATAATGCAGAACGATCTTATTACAGCTTTGGTCCTACAATTAAAGTGCCTATTTCGGATGGTTTGTCATTATCAGCTTATTACAAATATTTAAATTTTGATCAAACACTTAGCTCAGTAAACAACGGTTTGGGTATAGATGGGCAGAGATTTCGGGCTTATGGGCATCAATTTGAAGGGCGAATTAACTATGAGCTTGGGGCAAACTCATCACTTTCCCTATCAGCAGGCATGGCTGATTTTTCTAGACACTCGTCTTCAGTATCAACTAAATCAGGATCAACATTCCCACTGGGTTCAATAAAGCTAAAACAAGGGATAGGTCAACGATTAGATTTATTTATTTCAGCTGATCATACTTATGTCAATACCGCAGGTGCAATTGTGAATGACCTTGCCTTTAGTAGAGCGAGAACAGGATTTAATTTAAAATTACTTGACTCGTTAAACTTAAAAGCCAATTACGCTTATGCGTATTACACTGATGATAATCAGCGGAACAGAACTGAAATTGAACTTGATAGCCGAGTCTGGAATTATCCTGAAGTTACCATTGGTGCTCAGTTTATTTATGATGATATACAGAAAGATAGCGACTTGTTTTGGACACCTAATAAATATGTCTCCTTTAATGTCCCTTTTAATATAAAAAAGAAGTGGGGCCCTGATTTAATTACAGAGCTCTATGTTTCGCCAGGAATGGGGAAAGAAGAGAATAGTAAATTTAAGTTCCAGCTTAACTCAACAGGTGCTATTACGTGGAAATATAAGGATGATATTAACGTATATCTTTCCGCAAGTAGATATGAGGCCTCTACTTATTCTAATTATAGTGTGTTTGCAGGAGGTTTCTTACGGTTCTAGATTCTCTTGAATAATCCTAGAAACTGTTTCAAAGTAGAAGAGTTGCTAAAGCTTGACTAGTCTTTTTGCCCGTATTTCAAGTTGTGACAATAATTTTTTAACCAGTTATTCTCCAGTTATCGAATTTATTCTGTGTGCGTTATTAAGGTAAAAGGAGTTATCGAGGGTATGGAATCAGGGCAATGGGTTTAAAACTGCTTGCCCTGCCCTTTTGAAGTATATATATACGGTAAAGCAGAAAAAACCGGTATAATACTCGGTTTTTCAAATGAATAACTCAATGAGACCAAGCGGACGTAATCCTGATCAATTAAGAGATGTTAAATTTACCTGTAATTATACCAAACATGCTGAAGGCTCTGTTATGGTTGAATTTGGCGACACGCGTGTTCTCTGTACAGCATCGGTAGAACAGAGAGTTCCTCGTTTTTTAAAAGGAAAAGGAGAAGGCTGGGTTACTGCAGAATATGGAATGTTGCCAAGATCTACAAATGACCGTATGGGTCGAGAAGCGAGTAGAGGAAAACAAGGTGGGCGTACTCTAGAAATTCAACGATTAATAGGCCGCTCTCTACGTGCAGGGATTGATTTAAAAGCTTTAGGGGAACATACCATTACAATAGATTGCGATGTGATTCAAGCAGACGGGGGGACTCGTACAGCATCAGTTACCGGAGGGTTTGTTGCCCTATCTATTGCCATAGAACATATGTTGAAGAAGAGAATGATTAAAAAATCCCCTCTTCATGGTCATATTGCTTCAATTTCTGTTGGTATTTTTAATGGCACCCCTGTGTTAGATCTAGATTATGCTGAAGATAGTAATGCCGAAACGGATATGAATGTAGTCATGAACGATGCCGCTGCCTTTATAGAAATACAGGGCACTGCTGAAGGACATGCTTTTAGAAAAGATGAGCTAAACGCAATGCTTGAGTTAGCTGAGCATGGAATTACTCAATTATTAGAAAAACAACGAGAAGCTCTTGAGATAGTAGGAGAATAGTTATAGCAGGGCTATTCAATGCTATTCATTGATAACCTAAAACACGTTTCAAACTTAGAGCATTATCGTATAAAGCTACGCTAATTCTCTATTTTATTGAATCGCATTAAGTTGAGCGAAAATGGCGAATTAACCCCTAGATACTAGGGTTCTTTCGTATTCGAGCACCTTCATCCATTTGCGTATCATGAGCATAGTGTATTCTATTCTCCACGCCCCAGTGATTCCTTACCACTTGATAGGCTTCTTTAGCAATTATCTCTTTGGTGCAAAGATAATAAGCTGTTTTTTGTGTTATTCTAAAATCCGTTTTCCTTTTGTCGAAACGGCCCATAACTCGATGAATACAAACCAGCATTTTAAAATGACTATGCCAAAATTTCGTACTACTCTTTAGCGGAAGTGACCATATTGATGCGAGTTAACAACAAGGCTAAAAATGATCCACTTCAACAATTGGAACCTGAACTAGTTGGCTCAGGCTAGGTGTTTTTTCAATTAAAGAAGGCACCATGATTTCAAAAGAAGAGCTCGTGAACATACAAGAATTACATCAACAAGCCACTCACAACGAGCTATTGCCAAACAATTGTGAAGTGGATATACCTATCATTTCCATCAATTTTAAAAAAAGGGTATCGGATAAATGAAGTTTGCATTGTCGCTCCTTGAATGAGGGACACTTTGCTTGGTGGTTTTTTCAAAACCGGTCCTGCTTAAATACTTTATCACAGCAATAGGTTCGCCCTGGCTAGTCAAGCCTTGAACTATAGTGTGCGTAGGCGATGACGTACTTGAGAGGAAAGTTTGAATGCTTTTTTGTTCATTAAAACAATGATAGAATGAAATTTGATAAAACCTATTATTTCATTGTTTAACATGTATTTTTGACAAATATTCAACCTATGACTTGCAGGATTTAAGTAATATAAATAGCATTAACATTGTGTAATCATTTTTGCATTTTCATAACCACTGACAATTCATAGAATTAGAGTGTCTTAGTATTATTCAATTAGGCTAAAACTTGTGGATAATCTAACAACTTTAAGTTAAGGTATTCATTTATATTATTGAAATTTCATTTCATCGACAATAAAAAGCAAAAGAGGTGTCCTATTACTATTTACACAAAAATATGATTATTTGTCTACCAAATCTAAATAAGAGCAATTAGGAGTATAGATTATCATTTAGACTATTCCTTAATAAAGTGCCTAAAACACAAAGAGAGAAACAGAAACGATGTTAAAAAATATTTGGACTACCATATTTTTACTAACAGTAGTTATTTACCAAAAACCAGCAAATGCCTTAGATTTGAGAGTGCAACCCAGGTTTAAAACGGGAATCCAGTTTTATGAGTTTGAACAGCCATCTTTTCAATCTCCGGCCCAGGATCCTGAAGGTAAGTTTCCAAACATTCAGAGTAGTGTAAAATATAGTGATTGGCTTCCGTTTGTAAGTGGAGGAACTACCCTTTTTATTGATCGACTCTTTATTGATGTTGATGTACAGTATTTATTCGGCGGGCAAGATGACTCCGATTTTTCCAGTCAGAATTTTGTAAAAAGTGGAGGAGCTCTTCAAACCGATGCTGTTCTTCAAAATAAAAACAGCAGACTAACTGCGGATTTTGACCGTTTTGAATGGGCAATTTCAGCAGGCTTTGAGGTATTTGATAATTTGGTGTTATTTGGGGGTTATAAATATGCTAAAACCTCAGTTACTAGTAACATTTTAGGCACTATCGAAAGTTTTCAGCCCAGTAATGGGCAACCTATTCCTTTTCTAACGGGCACAACGCTGGGTGAAGTGGATATTGAATTTGAATATGATGGTCCCTTTGTTGGTATGAATTATAATTGGAGAATCCAGCAAGGTTTTATGAACGGTGGATTATCTTTCAATTTTGCCGCCGCATTTTTAGACAGCACATCACAAATTGATCTCAGTAAAGTTGCTGTGAAATCGGCTACGGGACAAGTTATTCCTCTTAATTTCCAAAATAACGACGGACAAGGCCGTAATCAATTTACTGAATTAAAGGGTGATAGTATTGGTTACTCTTTTGGTCTCGGGTGGCAAGGCATTACTCCTGTTAAAGGGTTAACTTATTTGATGGGGGTTACGGGCTATCTATATCAATTTGACCATATTGAAGGAAAGGATACCGTTGAAAACCGGATTCGTCTGGATTTTGGCCTATCTTATGCTTTCGATTTTTAGAATAGATTTGTTCTTTTCTATTACCAAGAGTCTAAGTACCCACGTAAAATTAATTTAACCTTTCAAGAAAACTCAACATTGTAAGTTATTCCAATATTAGAAAGTACATTAAATAGTTCTTTCTTCAGGGAAAGATAGGATTCATAAGCTGAGAAAGGC
>JAKIVF010000165.1 GCA_021647145.1 Methylococcaceae bacterium
TGTGTACAAAGTGAATGAAGGGCGGCCTAATACGGTGGATATGATTAAAAATGATGAAATTCAATTAATCATTAATACGACGGATGGGGTTAAAGCAATTAATGACTCATTTACAATGCGTAGAGAGGCTTTACAGCATCATGTAACGTATTACACGACAATGGCCGGTGCAAAAGCAGCCTGCTACGCGTTGGGAGAACTTGGTGCGAGTGATGGGAATTGCTTACAAGATTTGCATAATAGTTTGGATTAGTATAGCTCGTTCTATCACTAAAAATATGAAAAGGCTGGCTTTTGTCAGCCTTTATTGTTTATTTTTTTTTAAAAGACAGAGAAGTTAGGAGATTTCAATGGTAGATAAAGTACCTCTGACAGTAGTGGGCGCTGATAAATTGCGAAAAGAATTGCAAGAGTTAAAAAATGTAGTTAGGCCCAGAATTGTGACGGCAATTTCAGAAGCCAGAGCTCATGGTGATTTAAAAGAAAATGCTGAATATCATGCGGCAAAAGAACAGCAAAGCTTTACTGAAGGACGTATTGCTGATATAGAAGGAAAATTATCGAATGCTCAAATAATTGACATTACTTCAATAGATGCAAGAGGGAAGGTGATTTTTGGGGCAACAGTGGAAATTGAAGATATTGATTCAGAAGATGTTGTGACTTACCAGATTGTTGGCGTGGATGAAGCTGATATTAAAGAAAAGAGAATATCAATTAATTCTCCTATTGCAAGAGCATTAATAGGAAAGGAAGTTGAAGATGTCGTCACTGTCAAAACACCGAGTGGTGATAAAGAATATGAAATCCTTTCAATAGAATATATATAGATGCCCTATAATTAAAGCAAGTGAAATTACAAAATTTCATCTGCATTTTTTTTTTGATTTGGTCTATAAATAACGATAATCTGCCCAATAGATTGAACTAGTTTAGCTTGGCTAGCTTCAATGATTTTAGCTGTAATTTGAATTCGGTCTTCTTTTTCAGCACGAATTTTTATTTTTATCAGTTCATGAGTATTTAAGGTTACTTCAATTTCTTCTAAAACTGATTTTGTTAGCCCTGATTGACCAATTATTACAACTGGTTTTAACAAATGAGCTTGAGACTTTAGTTGTTTGATTATAGCTGGTGTCACTCTATTTACCCTTAAATAAAAAAATTCAATTCTACACTATAAATACTATGGCGCGTAGCAAAAGCAGTAATCAATGGATGCAAGAGCATGTTGATGATGAATATGTAAAAAAAGCCAAAGCAATGGGATATCGCTCTCGGTCTACTTTTAAATTAATTGAAATTCAGCAAAAGGATAAAATTATTAAACCAGGAATGAATGTGATTGATTTAGGTGCTGCACCCGGTGGTTGGTCTGAATATGCCCGAAAAATTGTAGGAAAAAAAAATAAAGTGATAGGGGTGGATTTGTTGGAAATTGATCCTATTGATGGTGTGGATTTTATTCAAGGTGATTTTCGAGAAAATGAAGTGCTTGATGAGCTTTATCAATTGCTGAATGGTGTGCCTGTTGATTTGGTAATGTCTGATATGGCACCTAATATAAGCGGAAATAAAGGGATGGATCAACCTAGGTCAATTTATTTAGCCGAATTAGCATTGGATACAGCACAGACTGTTCTATCGAAAGGGGGAACTTTTTTGATTAAAATGTTCCAAGGGGTAGGGTTTGACGAGTATAAAAGGGAAGTTACAGGCTGTTTTACAAAAGTAATGATTAGAAAGCCAAATGCCTCAAGAGCAAGAAGTAAAGAAGTATATATTTTAGCAAAAGGGTTTAAATAACAAGAATTGGCTATATACTATTATAATAGAGACACAATTACATTGATAACTACCCTAGGACAATTGTTTAATTAATTTTCCTAGGGTAGTTATCAATGTAATTGTGCAAAAAAGACTTGAGACGACTGAAATTAAAGGGTTGTTAAGCATTACTAGCGAATGATGCCTAGGATTTTTAATCATTAGATCATTAAAGTAACAAAGTAATAAAGTCTTAGGAAATAATAAAGTTTGCTTGGTTTTTGGTATAATTTTCTTAGTTTTTTTTAAATTAGGCTCTTTTGGGTCTTGGAGCGTATAGCTTGAACGATATGGTTAAAAATATAATCTTGTGGGTTGTCATTGCTGTTGTATTGATGTCAGTCTTTAATAATTTTGGTGCGAGATCTAGTCGTGTCGATAATTCATTGTCTTATTCTCAATTTCTTGATTCTGTAAAAGCGGGTCAAGTTCAGCAGGTTGTTATTGACGAGCATCACATCAAAGGAAAAATGCAAACGGGGGAAAAGTTTAGAACTTATGCTCCTAATGACTTACATTTAGTTGATGATTTATTAGCAAATGGTGTTGAGGTTAAAGCTCAGCCACCAGAAGAGCCTTCAATGCTGATGACATTATTGATGTCATTCGGTCCGATTTTACTATTAATTGCAGTTTGGGTATTTTTTATGCGCCAAATGCAAGGTGGTGGTGCTGGAGGGCGTGGTGGAGCAATGGGTTTTGGTAAAAGTAAAGCTCGAATGCTTGAGCAAGATCAAAATAAAGTGACTTTTGCTGATGTTGCCGGTTGTGATGAGGCAAAAGAAGAAGTAGAAGAAATGGTCGATTTTCTAAAAGACCCAGCTAAATATCAAAAGTTAGGCGGAAAAGTTCCACGAGGAGCTTTAATGGTTGGTCCTCCAGGAACAGGTAAAACGCTGTTAGCTCGTGCTATTGCAGGCGAAGCTAAAGTACCATTCTTTACTATTTCTGGATCAGATTTTGTAGAAATGTTTGTTGGTGTCGGAGCATCTCGTGTTCGAGATATGTTTGAACAGGCCAAAAAACATGCGCCTTGTATTATCTTTATTGATGAGATAGATGCTGTAGGCCATTCACGTGGAGCTGGTTTAGGTGGTGGTAATGATGAAAGAGAGCAAACATTAAATCAGCTTTTGGTAGAGATGGACGGTTTTGAAGGTCATGAAGGTATTATTGTTATTGCCGCAACGAATAGAGCTGATGTTTTAGATTCTGCTTTACTACGTCCAGGTCGATTTGATAGGCAAGTTAATGTAGGTTTGCCAGATATAATAGGTAGAGAACAAATTCTTAATGTACATATGAAGAAAGTTCCAGCTGCCGATGATGTGATTGTTAAGTACATTGCACAAGGAACACCAGGGTTCTCTGGTGCTGATTTAGCAAACTTAATTAATGAAGCTGCATTGTTTGCTGCTCGTGAAAACAAGCGGTTAGTTAGTATGGCTGATTTGGAAAAGGCAAAAGATAAGTTGATTATGGGGGTTGAAAAACATTCCATGGTCATGGACGAAAAAGAGAAAAAAATGACGGCTTATCATGAAGCAGGTCACGCTATAGTGGGTAAGTTGGTTCCAGAACATGACCCCGTATATAAAGTAAGTATAATGCCACGAGGTCGTGCTTTAGGTGTAACGATGTTTTTACCAGAAAAAGATCAGTACAGTGCCAGTAAGCAGAAATTAGATAGTATGATTTCTAGCTTATATGGAGGACGTATTGCAGAGGAGCAAATCTTTGGATGGGAGCAAGTTTCTACTGGAGCATCAAATGATATTGAAAGAGCGACTGAGCTAGCTAGAAATATGGTTACTAAATGGGGGTTGTCTCGTCGATTAGGGCCATTGGCTTATGGAGAGGAAGATGGGGAGGTCTTTCTTGGTCATTCAGTGACCCAAAACAAGCAAATAGCTGAAGGAACTGCAGTGACGATTAATGAAGAAATAAGAAAAATTATTGATCAGAATTATAAGCGTGCGGAACAACTTCTTAAAGATAATGAAGATATTTTACATTCGATGTCTGATGCATTGATGAAATATGAGACTATCGATAAATATCAGATTGAAGATTTAATGGATAGAAAGCCTGTTAGAGAGCCTCAGGGATGGGATGATGTCCCTCCTCCTTCTAATGACGGCCTTAAGGTTGATGATAAGGGTGATAAAATAAGTAATAAAAAAGATGGGCCATCAATAGGCGGGACAGCCGAGCAAAATTAAAAACATAAGCTAAAATTTAGAAGGAGAGGTGTAATGCCTCTCCTTTTTTTTTAGAAAAAAAATTAATTTTTATGCATATGCACTGGGTAAAAAAATGAAAAAAAAATATTTTGGTACAGATGGTATACGAGGTGAAGTAGGTAAATATCCGATAACACCTGATTTTATGCTGAAGTTAGGCTGGGCAACAGGCAGGGTCTTTGCTGAAGAAGGAGATGGATTTGTAATAGTAGGAAAGGATACACGGATTTCTGGCTATATGTTTGAGTCAGCTCTCGAAGCTGGTTTGGCAGCTGCTGGTGTTGATACTAAATTATTGGGGCCAATGCCAACACCTGCAGTAGCGTACTTAACCAGAACATTGAGAGCAAAGGCGGGCATTGTCATCAGTGCTTCTCATAACCCATATTATGATAATGGTATAAAGTTTTTCTCGACAGAAGGTACAAAACTACCTGATGAACTAGAGCACAAAATTGAGCATTTTATTGATTCGCCTATGTCAACGGTAGAATCTGCAAAATTAGGAAAAGCTAGTCGTCTTAAAGATGCAGGTGGTAGATATATTGAATTTTGTAAGGCTACAATTCCAAATACTTTAGGTTTTAATGGGTTAAGGATTGTTGTCGATTGTGCGCATGGTGCTACCTACTATGTGGCACCTTGTGTTTTTGATGAAATAGGCGCTGATGTTATTTCCGTTGGAGTGGAACCCAATGGACTTAATATTAATGATAAATGTGGTGCGACAAAACCTAAGTTTTTAGCTGAAAAAGTGATTGAATTTCGTGCTGATTTAGGTATAGCGATTGATGGAGATGGAGATCGACTCATTATGGTTGATCACAAGGGTGAAATTGTTGATGGTGATGAATTAATTTATATTATAGCAAAATCCAATCAAAAAATTGGAAAGTTACAAGGTGATGTGGTTGGTACATTAATGTCTAACCTTGGGATGGAGCATGCGCTAAAAAAATTGGGTATTAATTTACTTAGAGCAAATGTAGGTGATCGTTATGTTATGGAAATGCTTAAAAAGAATAAAGCAATTATTGGTGGTGAGAGCTCAGGACATATAATTTGTTTGGACAAAACGACAACTGGAGATGCAACAGTTGCAGCTTTACAAGTTTTAGCAGAGATTCAGCAGACTGGAAAAAGCTTGCATGAACTTAAGTCTGGAATGCAAAAATACCCACAAGTATTGCTTAACGTAAGAATTAATAAAAAAGTGAATATTGATGAGATAGAAGAAGTCACAAAAGCAGTTAAAGCGGTAGAAAAGAAGATGGGTGAAAAGGGTAGGGTGTTGTTAAGATCATCGGGTACAGAGCCATTAATTCGTGTTATGGTGGAAGGTGAAAACATAAGTGACGTGAATAAATATGCCAATGAGTTAGCTGAAGTAGTAAAGAAAGCAATCTAAGCTTGAACTTGTTGCCCTTACCTTATATGATAAGCTGTTTAGTTTTTCTTGGAGTTATGTAATGCGTCAATCTCTAGTGATGGGTAATTGGAAAATGAACGGTTTACGTTCGGATGGTTTAGCATTAGCAAATGCAATTTCTGCTGGCT
>JAKIVF010000020.1 GCA_021647145.1 Methylococcaceae bacterium
TTGAGAAGTGCAAATCCAAATGTTGGTAAAATGACTTCGTTAACTGTTGAAATAACAAGGGGCTCGTAACGTCGGTAAATTCCATCTTCGTCGCTCCCAATCTGAACAATTCCTACTGAGCTATCAACTGAAAAAAATTTATTTCTATAATTATAGAGCTAAAATATGGGATCTGATGGATACACGTACTGTTGGAAATACTGATGATGTCTTTGTTCAAATAAGGCTTTCTAACCCTCATGCCTATTTCTCATCTAATGGTGAAAGTCGTGTTCGGGTTAGTGGGCTTAGAAAAGGTAAACCCCGATTCTTCAGTTGGGCAAATTCTTTGTCATGGGAAGTTAAGTAGAGCCAGCGTAATTAATTCTTTACAACATAATAATAATTAAGAGAAAAGTATATGAAACATAGAGAGATAAGAAAACAAGCAGGGGTTTTTCATTTCATCCCGATTTACTTCAGCACACTAATTAAGGTAATCTTAGGGGCATTGATGTCCCTCTTCCTATTAACAATAGCTGCTGCAGATAATTCAGTACAATTGAAAGTACTTGTCATTACATCTGGGGAAAATGATCCGGGCCTAGCTTTTATTAAACCTACTTTGGAAGAAATGGGGGTGCCGTATACTGTTTTGGATGTAAGTACGTCACCTCTTACATCTGATACATTATCACCCAATGGATGTTTGGTGACGAATGCTGGTTGTATAGGTAAATATAATGGCATTATTCTCACACTAACTGACTTGGGAGGAGGGTTAACACCGTCTGAATGGGGTATTTTACATCAATATGAAAAGGACTTTAATGTCCGTGAATCGGTGATAAGTGGATGGCCTGGTATTTATTCGGACTCTAATTCTCCTGGAGGAGCAGCCTACCTAGATTATGGTGTTAACGTGACTAGTAGTGGGAAGTTTCTGAACACCCAATGGACAGGGGCAGCTGGAAGCACCTCTATTTTTGAATATTTGAATACAGCTAATCCATTACCAATTACTGATTTTTCTTTCGCTGCAATGCCTCGAAATGACAATCAAACTCTTAGAGATGGTACCGTACCAAATGTTGAATCGCTCCTTACTACACCGAATGGTGAGGCGTTAATCTCTATTGTTCGTTATTATCTACCTGATCAGCCAACTGTACCCGTGCGTGAAGTGCTGTTATCAACAGTTACTAATGCATGGTTTCTTATTCATTCTCAGGCATTGGCTTATGAGTTTATTAATTTTGCAACACAGGGAGTATTTGTAGGTGGAAGATTCATCTATATGAGTGCTCATTTAGATGATCTTTTTATTCCTAATGACCTATGGGATCCGAACACTAATCAAACGAACCCTAATAATACTGCACGATTAAATAGCCATGATATTTCTAATGGAGTCTTTGCACAAAACAATTTTCGTGCTGCACACCCAACTGTTCCTAACGAATTTAAACTGGGTTTTCCATTCAATGGTGCCGGTGCAGTGCTGGATCCGGAAGCAAGACGAAGAAGATTAATTGTAGATGTAACTGATGATTTAGTCATTTCTATTTTCTTTAATAAAAGATCTTTCCGTTTTATTAATCATACTTTTACACATGCGGATATGGATAAAGCTCCAGAGTCAACTGTCTCTGCTTGTGATTACGAAACGTTGCCTACAGTTAGATCAATAGAGCAACAAATAAAAAAGAACCGTTTAGTTTGGAGATTTCTGGGGCTTCCAGAATATAGAAAAAATAAAAGAATTCTCGTTACTGGCAATCACTCTGGCCTAAAAGATCGTAAGTGTACCGATATTCCAGAACTTAACCCGGGAATGTTTGACGTTCAATCAGATGATGTTCAATATCCGCAGGGAGCAAACCCTCTGCTTTTTAAAGCGGCTGCGAATTTGGGGATAAAATTCATTGCCTCTGATTCATCTCAGCCGAACCAAAATACTGAACATTACATAAACCAAGTTGACGATGGTCGTAGACGGGACCGAATAATGTTACCTCGCTACCCAACTAATGTTTTTTTCAATACGATTGATCCTCAACAGCTGACTGACGAATACAATTATATCTTTTATGAGCGCTTTGTGGAAAATGGTCAGGATCCATGTATTGTTCCTGGTGCTATTTGTACGCCACGAGATTATGCTCAAATTTTAGCTGCTGAATCCGAGACTGCCCTGCGACATATGATGTCATTTAAAAAATGGGCTCACTATTTTCATCAATCAAATCTTGTGGATTATGGAAACGGGAATACTTTGATTTTTGACTGGCTGAATGCTGTATTTAATGAATACGAAAAATTATTTACACTTCCTATCAAGAATTACCCCTACTACAAGCTTGGAAAATTGACAAAAAAATCACTAGATGCAAAATCTGCAACCATACAGGCAATATGGAATAGGTCAACAAATGAAGTAACTTTAACTGCGAATAAAAGAGTCCGAAAATTGTTTGTTACTGGTCTGCAGGGAGGGGAGTTATATGGAGGTCAGTTCATTCATAGAATTAACGTTAGTACAATTCCGAAGACAGTTGAAGTCAATCAGGCACTTACTCAGTGATAAATTGTAATTTTGAGTAATATAGCAGAATCGCATTTTGGAGAAATATCTATGAATATTAATAAACACTTTATCAATATACGACTTATTGCTTTGTTGTTTTGTGGGGCTATGGTAACTATTGGTTCAACAGCCTCTTCACTAGCATATGCTGATACGAAAGCCCTTACGCCTAACCTGCAGATGCATCTACAGGTTAGAAATAGTGAAGAAAATAAACTTACGAAAAAAGAGGGTCAAACATATAAAAAACAAATGCAAGTATTAGAAAGGCATTATAGAAACCTGGCTATAAAAGCTAAACAAAGAGGTGATAACCCTGCTCCACTTTTTGCTGCTGCTGACCATTTTAAAGCAGCTTCCAACAAAATAGTCAAATAAACTGGTTTGTTTTCTTTAACTAATACAACATGGATGTGATTAATTAAAGTAATTCTTTAGGGTGAAGGCACCTTTAGAATGACGTAGGAATAAGTAATATATATTCGGACTATAAAAAAGAAG
Source organism: Methylococcaceae bacterium (assembly GCA_021647145.1). GTDB lineage: Bacteria > Pseudomonadota > Gammaproteobacteria > Methylococcales > Methylomonadaceae > QPIN01. Next base: position 3,068 of record JAKIVF010000020.1, read on the forward strand.
TTGTACAAAAAAAAGTAGCAAGCTTTATTTTTTTGTAAATCAAATTGATTTTTTGTTTAAAAAATTTCTGGGGGAGCTATATCGATAACAAATTCTCTGATATTACTTTAGGAAAACAATATAAGTGGTTCTAAATAAAGCCTCTAGTTGGCAAAAAGTTCTGATAAAAGAATTTGACATGCCGTATATGCATGTCCTTAAAAAATTTTTACGTTCTGAAAAAGATGCTCATAAAGTGATTTATCCGCATTCATCAAATTGGTTTCATGCATTAGAAATGACACCAGTGAAAAATGTGAAAGTAGTTATTTTGGGGCAGGATCCATACCATCAAGCTGGACAAGCACATGGACTGTGCTTCTCGGTATTACCAGGAATTAAACCGCCTCCTTCTCTAATAAATATATATAAAGAGCTAGAAACAGACTTAGGAATCCCTCCTGTAAACCATGGTTATTTAGATAGTTGGGCAGAGCAGGGTGTTTTATTGCTTAATGCCGTGTTAACTGTGGAAGCTTCAAAAGCAAATGCTCATCAAGGAAAGGGGTGGGAACTGTTTACCGATAAAATCATCGAAGTCATCAATACAGAGTGTGAACATGTGGTTTTTTTATTGTGGGGAAGTTATGCGCAAAAAAAAGGAGCAATAATTAATACTGGACGACATCTAGTGTTGAAGGCTCCTCATCCATCACCTCTTTCAGCCTATCGTGGTTTTTTTGGCTGTCATCACTTTAGTCAGGCTAATGATTATCTTGAACAGCAAAAAAAAATACCTATTGAATGGCAATTACCAAAAATATAGATAGTTTTTATAATTAAACCATCGGTTAATAATATAGTTGTGAACAGATAAAATATCAGAGCTGGTATAATAAAATCTCGTTAGTATTGACAAAATTATGATACAAAAAAGACGGTTAGTTATTGCAATAACAGGTGCAACAGGTGCAATCTATGGTGTTAGAATGTTGCAGTTTTTGCGAAGTCAAGAAGAGTGGGAGTCTCATTTAGTGATTTCCTCTGCTGGTCTAATTAATTTAAAGTACGAGCTGGAAATGACAAGGTCCGCTTTGTATGAATTAGCTGATGTTGTGCATGGTATTAATGACGTGGCTGCCAGTATTGCTAGTGGTTCTTTTAAAACAGAAGGTATTATTATTGCTCCTTGCTCTATGAAAACGTTGGCTGCTGTTGCTCATGGTTTTGGTGATAATTTAATTTCAAGAGCAGCGGATGTAGTACTAAAAGAACGTAGAAAGTTAATACTTATGCCAAGAGAAACGCCGCTTAACTTAGCGCATATTCGTAATATGGCTAGTGTAACAGAAATGGGTGGAGTGATTTTTCCTCCTATGCCGGCTTTTTATAGTAAATCTAATTTAATAACAGAAATGGTTGATGATGGCGTAGGACGTGTTTTAGATATGATGGGTGTAGATGCGAAAGAGTTATTTACACCCTGGGAAGGGTTGTAATTCTTAATGATTTTTTTAAACTAATTTTCATAGATAGAGGGTAGAATGAAAATAGTACAAGTTATTTTTTTATTTTTTTTAATTGTCCCATTTGTAGAAATATATTTGTTATTACAATTAGGTGGGATAGTAGGTGTTATACCCACTGTATTATTAGTAGTGTTTACTGCTGTATTAGGCGCATGGTTATTAAGAAGACAGGGTTTTGCAACATGGCAAAGATTACAGAAAAATTTGGCTAAGGGTGCTGTCCCTGCCTATGAAATGATTGAAGGTCCTATTTTACTAGTAGGAGGAGCATTGTTATTGACTCCTGGGTTTTTTACTGATGCTCTGGGTTTTGCTTGTTTAATTCCACAGATGCGTAGAAAATTTGCAAAGTATGTGATTGAAAATCATTTGATTAATGTTCAAGAAGGATCTCCTTTTCAAAAACCTAAGCCGAAAGAAGACAACGTGATAGAAGGCGAGTATGAAAGAAAGGAAGATTAAACTGGATAAATCTAGAAAAACCAGTTGAATACCAAGTGTCTTAAAGTCTATTAGTATACACATATTTTAACTGAGAAAAAGTGCTTCATGGTTTTCTAAGATATTAATCACTATTATCAGTTAGGATTTTTTTGTGTATTCGTCTGACACCAAATGCAACAATAATCAAAACAATAGGGATGGAAAGACCCGTAACTAAAGACGTATTTACATCAATGTGAGTTGATGTATTAATTGCTTTAGTGATTGAGCCAATCAAACTGACAACATAGCTAGTTATAGCGACGATAGATAAGCTTTCCACTGTTTCTTGTAAGCGTAATTGTGTTTTTGCTCTTGAATCCATTGAGGTTAATAAAGCTTGGTTTTGACGCTCTATTGTAATATCAACACGAGTTCTTAAAAGCTGCCCTGCATTATTAATTCGTTTTGATAATAATGCAAATCGAATAGAGGTTGATTTACAAGTATTAATCGCTGGTTCCAAGCGCCTTTTCATAAATTCACCGATTGTTTGAATGCCTTGAATCCGTACTTCTCGTAGATCTTCAATACGTTGTTCAACCAACTGGTAATAAGCACTTGCTGCATCAAAACGATAATGATGGGTTGATATGTTATTTTCCACTTCTGCAGCGAGTGTGGTCAGCTCGTCCAACAATTCGTCATCATTAATACCCGATGATTGTGCCATTGCTGCTGTAATGGTTCTCAGTCGTTTATCAGCTTTGTTAAGTTCAGGGCTCATCTGTTTTGCGATGGGAAAGGCTAGTAATGCCATTACGCGGTACACTTCAATTTCAAAAAGGCGTTGTAGTAACCGACCAGCTTGCCCCGATTTTAAAGTACTGTTTAAAACAAGAAAACGACTAAAACCATCAGAATGTATATTGAAGTCAGTAAAGGCTTTTGCTGCCCCTCCTGAAGCTTCAGCTCCGATAACCGGATTGCCTGTAAATAATTCTGAAATTAATTCTGTCGTTGAAACACTAGGGTTCTTTTCTTCGATAATTGAAGCATGGGCTGCAACTATGATTTTACCGGGTAATTGCTCAAGCCAATCAGGAGGAACATACTCAAGTGCCAGTTTAGAAAAAGGGACTTCAGAAATGTTTTGAACGTAAAAATTATAGGAGCTAAATTCAGCGTGTTGTTCCCACCTAATTTGGAACCCCCCCAGGGTTGCACTAAAATGAGAGGCTTCTTTTTTAGGAGAGGCTATACCGTATTTATTACATAGTTTAGCAATAAATGATTGCTCAAGCTTCTTTTCTTTTCCTGTTAATGTTACTGCTAAAAAGGTACTTATAACTGGGAGTTTTAATGCAATAGGTGCGCGAGCATGGACTTCGTTATGTAACTTAAAACGCAGGGAATGATCTTCAGGAATAGGAAATAAATTTGTCACTGTATTGGTTTAGTAAAGACGATAATTTGTAAACTATTCATTATAGTTTAGCTTTACAAGCACTCAAATTGTAAAGGTTGAGAAATTCTTGCTAGACTGTATTTCAAATGATGGTCATAATACAGGGTATTGATAAGCGTTTGGATAAAATACGTCCCTGTATTTTAAGAAGTTATTTTTTCGAAGTCTCAATAGTGTTTTTATTCATTGCAGAATAAGCTGGGCATACACGCGTATATCCAGTAGCTATCAACATAATTCCTACAATAAGCAATATGATGCTAGCGGTGAAAAGAGAGACAAAAAGTAGAATAGCACCAGCATATAAGCGTATATTTTTTTCTTTTTCACCCACGTTAATTTCTCTGCTAGTTAAACGTTTAAAATCAAAACTCATTGTTTCCACCTCTAATTTGTTATTTTTATAATTCCCAAAAAGGGTACTTTTAGCATGATTAAATATACACATATCCTAGAAATGTGCAAGAGATAAAAATGAATACTAATTCGATAATTGATTCTTTAAATGATGCACAGCGCTTGGCCGTGTCAGCCCCAAGTCAATCCATGTTAATCCTTGCTGGTGCTGGCAGTGGGAAAACACGAGTCTTGGTGCATAGAATTGCATGGCAAGTGCAAATAGAAGGGTTGTCTATCCATAATATATTAGCGGTGACATTTACCAATAAAGCTGCAAAAGAAATGCGCGGACGAGTAGAGGATTTATTGGATATCTCGGCGCATTCTATGTGGATAGGTACCTTTCATGGTTTAGCGCATCGCTTGTTAAGACGACATGCTAAGCAAGCCAAGTTACCTGAAACTTTTCAGGTGATAGATTCTGATGACCAACTAAGAGTGATTAAGCGATTAGTTAAAAGTCTGAATATAGATGATTCAAAGTGGCCACCAAAACAAGTGATGTGGTTTATTAATGCTCAAAAAGATGAGGGTATTCGTGCTCGTCATATGGTTGAGTCAGAAGATATATATCTACGAACGATGCTACAGCTTTATAAAGCGTATGAAGATATTTGTAACCGCTCAGGGCTAGTTGATTTTGCTGAATTATTACTTAGGGCACATGAATTGTTGCGTGATAATGAGGATGTATTACTGTTTTATCAAGATAGATTTAAACAAGTGCATGTTGATGAGTTCCAAGATACCAATACCATTCAGTATGCTTGGTTACGCTTATTAACAGAGGGTAAGGATAATTTGTTTGTTGTGGGTGATGATGATCAATCTATTTATGGCTGGAGAGGAGCGAAAATAGAGAATTTACAAAACTTTCAATTGCACTATCCAAATCATCAATTCATTAAGCTTGAGCAAAATTATCGTTCTACCGGTAATATTCTTAAATCAGCTAATGCATTGATTAAAAAAAATGAAGGGCGATTAGGTAAAGAGTTATGGACAGAATCGGGCGATGGCGATTTAATCTCTTTGTACACAGCATTTAATGAACAGGATGAAGCTTATTTTGTAGTTGAAAAAATCAGGAAATGGGTGAATGACGGTGGTTTGCGTCAAGATATTGCTATTTTATATCGGTCTAATGCTCAATCGAGACAGTTTGAAGAAAAATTAATGACAACGGGAACACCTTATCGAGTCTATGGGGGATTGCGTTTCTTTGAACGGATGGAAATTAAAAATGCTTTAGCTTATTTGCGGGTAATGTCTAATCACCATGATGATGCTTCATTTGAAAGAATCATTAATACGCCAACGCGTGGAGTCGGTGCAAAAACGATAGATGATATTCGTCTGGTCGCAAGAGAGAAAGAGCTTTCGCTTTGGAAAGCGGCTATTGAGCTTATTAATCAAAATCGATTATCAGCCAGAGCGACAAATGCTTTGAAAGGTTTTCTTGATTTAGTGAAACAACTAGAGAAAGAAGCAGAGGGTAGTGAGTTATATGAAAAGGTTAAGCTTATTGTTGAAAAAAGTGGCTTGATTGAGCTTTATAAAAAAGAAAAAGGTGAGAAGGGCGAAGGAAGGATTGAAAATCTGGAAGAATTAGTTAATGCTGCAAGGTCGTTTGATTTTGATGAAGGGAATGATGAGAATTTAAATGAACTGGATATGTTTTTGGCTCATGCTGCATTGGAATCAGGTGATATGCAAGGGGATGATTATGAAGATTGTGTGCAACTAATGACTTTACATTCAGCAAAAGGTTTAGAGTTTAAATTAGTGTTTTTAGTTGGTTTGGAAGATGGGCTATTTCCTTCGCAACAGTCAACTAATGACATAACGCGACTAGAAGAGGAAAGAAGACTTTGTTATGTAGGAATTACTCGGGCAATGGAGCAACTATATATTACTCATGCAGAATCCAGGCGTTTATATGGCAAAGAAACTTATCCTAGTCCATCACGTTTTTTAAAGGATATTCCTGCAGAGTTTATTCAGGAAATAAGAATAAGAGCCAATGTTAGTCGGCCTGTGTCTTCTGTTAAGCGAAATACGTCTACTATTCAAGTTGGAACTTATAAACTGGGACAACGAGTCAGTCATGTTAAGTTTGGTGAAGGTGTAGTGTTACAGATGGAAGGAGAGGGGGCGCAAGAAAGAGTGCAGATCAACTTTCATGATGTAGGGTTGAAATGGTTGATGCTATCATATGCGAAATTAGATGTTTTGTAGAGTAAACAAGATTATTTTATAGCTAAGGCTGCAAAGGCATCGTTATCTATAACTGAGAGAATTATAAAACTCAATTTGTTTTTTTCAGTATTTTTCATGCCTTTACCAAGAGTCTCTTATATTGGCAGAAGCAGTGGGTATTCAGGAAAATGTTTAAATGTCCAGTGTTCTAACATTTATTTCTTTCATTATCGTCTCAATTTCATCAGGATTAAATAATTGTGTTCCTTTCTGTTTTGCTGTGCCGGCACCGCAGGCAACAGCAAGTTTTAGTGCCTGATCAGGCGTTTTTTTCTGTGCAAAAGCATGGGCTAGCCCAGCAACCATTGAATCACCAGATCCAACAGTTGAAATAACCTTTATTTGAGGTGAGTTGCAAAAAAAACTGTTGTCTGGTGTAGTTAAAATAGCTCCTTTGTTACCTAATGAAACACAAACATATTCTGTACCTTGTTGAGCAATAATACGCGTTTGAAAAGCGATTTTTTCAATGCTGTTTAAAGTTTTATTTTGTAATACTTCTAGTTCGTAAAGGTTTGGTTTTATTAGGAAAGGATTGCTGGAAAGTGCTTTTTTTAAATTGATGATAGGTGCGTCAATAATGGCTTTAGCATTTTGATTTTTTAATTTAGTGTTGATATGAAGATAGGTTTCGTCTGAAATCCCAGGAGGGAGTGATCCTGTTAAAATGCCAATGCCTTGTCCGCAAATGGTTAAAAATTGATCAATTATTTGTTCTAATTGTTGAGGGGTAATCGTTGGGCCAGCAGCATTTATTTCATATTGGCGATGAGGTGAATGTTGAAGGATGGTGGTGTTTATACGTGTTTCCCCTTCCACTTGTAATGTTGTTATATGTTCAAGTTCTTGTTTTAACATCGAATCAAGAAACCTTCCCATTGTTCCCGCGATAATGCAGCAAGTGTGTGAGTTGGCGTTAAGTTTTTCTAGTGCTCTTCCTACATTAATCCCTGTTCCACCTGGGTCATAATAAGTAGAAGCTGCGCGTGATTTTTGGTCGTGAATTAGGCTGTCAACTTGGTAAGTCAAGTCTATTGCTGGGTTGAGGGAAAGACTGACAGTAGGGTGTCGAGAAGATTTTTCGGTTTTCACAAATGAGAAGGTGATATTTGTGCGGAGATGGACGAACTACCTGCGCTCAAAATAGTTATTGAGCGCAGAATATGTTTAAGGGGTTAAACCTTCACCTAAAGTAACTACTTTAAGTGCATTAGTTCCACCTTGTTCGCCAGTTAAATCACCCTTAGTGATAATAAAGGTATCGCCATGTTTTGCTAGTCCACGTCTTTTTAATCTATCAAGAATTTCTTTATTTACATTGGCATGATCCATAGATTCATGGGTGAAATATACAGGGAAAACACCACGATAAATAGTCACTCTTCCTAATGTCTTTTTGTGGCTGCTAAATGCATGAATAGGAAGGCCGGAACTCATTCTAGACATCCAGAGTGCAGTAGAACCGGATTCTGTTAATGTAACAAGACCCTGAATATTGGCATGATTAGCAAGGTACATTGCTGACATGGCAATCGCTTCATCAGTTCGTGAGAATTGACAATCCATGCGATGTTTTGATTCACGAATACTGCGATGTTTTTCAGTTTCATGACAGATATTGGCCATGGCAGCAACGGCCTGTACAGGATAGTTTCCTGATGCGGTTTCAGCGGAAAGCATAACAGCATCCGTGCCATCAAGAACTGCATTTGCAATGTCAAAAACTTCAGCGCGTGTAGGAATCGGGTTTTCTATCATTGATTCCATCATTTGAGTTGCAGTGATGACTGCTCGATTAAGTTCTCTGGAACGAGAGATAATCTTTTTCTGTTCTGCAGGTAAATTTGCATCGCCAATTTCTACACCTAAGTCGCCACGAGCAACCATAACTACGTCAGAAGCGAGAATAATCTCATCTATAGCCTCAATCGCTTCGGCTCGCTCAACTTTAGAAACGATGCCAGCATAACAGTTTTCGGCTTCCAATAAAGCTCTGGCCTCATGAAGATCGTCAGCGCAACGAGGAAAAGAGACGGCAACGTAGTCAGCACCGATAATGCCGATTGTTTTGATATCTTCTTTGTCTTTCTCAGTTAGTGCTGCTGCAGATAGGCCTCCCCCCTTTAAGTTAATGCCTTTATTATTAGATAAATAACCGCCAACATGAACAGTACAGTCAATACGAGTACCGTCAGTTTTAACAACATCAAGTACAATTCTGCCATCATCCAATAATAAACGACTGCCTGGATTAACTTCTTTAGCAAGGGGTTCGTATGTGATGCCAACTTCTTTGCTGTTGCCTGCGTCAGAAGCAAGGTTGATATCTAAAGCAAATGCTTGGCCTTCATCTAGCCATACTTTTGTATCTTTAAATTTAGCAATACGAATTTTTGGACCTTGCAAGTCACAGAGAATTCCTACTAAACGGCCAGTTTTTTTGCTTAATGCTCTAACAGCATTTGCTCTATCAATATGATCTTGAGCAACACCATGAGAGAAGTTCATGCGGACAACATCAATACCCGCGTCGAATAAGGCTTCCAATACGCCCGGTTTGTCAGAAGCCGGGCCTAAAGTTGCCAGTATTTTAGTTCTTCTTAGCATGTTGTTCTGTTATTTAGCATTCATTAAAGCGATTGTCGTATCAAGCATACGATTTGAAAAACCCCATTCGTTATCGTACCAAGACAAAACTTTAACCAAGCGACCGTTAACGACTTTAGTTAAGGATTTGTCATAGGTAGATGACGCAGGGTCATGGTTGAAATCAATAGAAACCAAAGGTTTGTCGTTGATATTTAAAATACCTTTTAATGAGCCATTTGAAGCGGATGTTAAAACTTCATTGATTTCTTCTACTGATGTGTCACGGCTTGCTGTGAATGTTAAATCAACAACAGAGACGTTAATAGTAGGAACACGCATAGCAAAACCATCTAGCTTGCCGACTAACGCTGGAAGAACTAAACCAACAGCTGCCGCAGCACCTGTTTTTGTAGGAATCATAGACTGGGTAGCTGAACGAGCACGTAATAAATCCGGGTGGTAAACGTCAGTTAATACTTGGTCGTTAGTGTATGCGTGAATTGTAGTCATTAATCCTTGTTCAACACCAATAGAATCAAGTAAAGGCTGGATTAATGGGGCTAAGCAGTTTGTTGTACAAGATGCGTTAGAAATAACCGTATCAGATGCTTTTAATGTATTGTGGTTTACACCATAAACAATAGTTGCATCTACATCAGCACCACCTGGAGCAGAAATAACTACTTTTTTTGCGCCTGCAGCAATATGAGCAGATGCTTTTTCTTTGCTAGCAAAAAAACCGGTACATTCATGAACTACATCAACACCAAGTTCAGCCCAAGGCAGTTTTGATGGGTCTCTTTCTGCTAAAACTTTGATTGTGTCGCCGTTGACAATTAAATTGCCATCTTTAACACTAACTTCACCAGGAAATTTACCGTGAGCAGTATCGTATTGAGTAAGGTGAGCATTAGTTTCAGCGTTACCAAGGTCATTAATTGCAACGATTTGAATTTCACCAGTACGATTTGATTCATATAAAGCGCGTAGAACATTACGTCCTATACGTCCATAACCATTGATTGCAACTTTAATTGCCATGCTTTTTATCTCCAGAGTGAGTTTGAAATTTCGAAAATCTCTATATTGTACCAAGATATTTAATAGGACGTTTGTTTATGTTTGAGGTAAAAATTGATAGTGTGGCTAAAAGGATTAAGAAGAGTTTTTTTTGTTGGTAAATTATTAACCCCGTGATTTTTAATAATGATACGGTGAATTAAATATTTTGAGGGTTGAATGATGAAACAAAGAAAAATATTGCGATTGAGATTGTTAATTTAATGCTTGCAAACAAAGTAGTTGGCTGTTTGTTCTGTTTTTATCACCCTTTGACTCCTCAAAGCATTAATGATGATAAAACAATTCCCAAATTATGAATCAACCTAGGCCTTTTGTTTCAAACTTTGATGGTTTTTTAGCCATAGTTAATTAAAAGCCTTAAGTTTTTGTAAAAAAAAATAGAAATTTTTATATACAACGGATAAAAGTATAGTTACGATACAAAGTTCATTATTTTGGGAGAAATGAAACAATCTTTCTAGAAAATAATTTCTTTATCTACCCTGTTGAATAAGAGGGACTTGACAAAAGAAATGCCCAATTTTTTAGAAAAACGCTATTTTGTGTGGGTAAGCAGTAGAAATAATATACATATATGAAGAAAAAAATATTTTATTGGTTTTCTAAAGCTAATTCTTCGCTTAAAGAATATAACTTAACAAATAGTGATAATTATTAATAATAATCGTGGAGTAACAATATGAAAACTAGATTTATCTATTTCTCTATTGCTGTGAGTTTGGCAACCGTATCTGGTTGTCAGCAGCAAAACGGGGAAAGTTCAACACCAGCAACAAACCAAATGTCAAGTTCACCTAATCAGATGGCTTATATTGATCCAGAAACAGGAGAGTTAACATCAAAGCCAGCTAACAGTGCTGGTTTAGAAAATAATCACCCCTCCTTAACAACAAATATTGATCTGCCTAAGCTTGAAGAAGTCAGTCATCCTGATGGAACAGTTACAACGAAACTCAATGGGCGCTATAGAAGCCATCTAGTTGCGACAATAGGCTGTAACGGTAAAATGAAGATGGAACATAAAAATAAACCAGAGTTGGGTGCATCAAAATGTGTTGAGTCACAAGAAGGTAAGAAATGAAAATTACTAGTTTTTTAGGGGTAACTGCTGCTTTATTGATAGGAGGGGTGTCTGCTGGAATTTCTGATGCTACTGCAACAACAATTACAATTAACAATATTAATGTCGCAGGAGAGGGTTTTAACGATACAACCACCGTTACACCAGTAGCAGGTAACTCGGGCACTACCCTTGGCCAGCAAAGGTTGAATGTTTTTCAAGCAGCGGCCGATTATTGGGAAACAAAACTTGATAGTGATGTAGAGATCATTGTTGACGCTAAGATGAGTGCTTTATTTTGTGATTCAAGTGGTGCAGTTTTAGCTTCTGCCGGTCCGGAGACCGTTTCTCGAAATTTTCCTTCTGCGCCTGTTGAGGATACTTTATTTCCAGCTGCTTTAGTAAATAGTTTAGAAGGGGTTGATAAGGAAATTGGTTCTGCCGATATAGGAGTAACTTTTAACGTTAATATTGATAATAACTCTGAGTGCCTAAGCGGCATGAATTGGTCTTATACCATTGGTGTGTCGGAATCGGCCGGTTCTATTGGGTTATATAGTGTTGTTTTGCATGAAATTGGTCATGGTCTTGGGTTTTTAACCTTTGTTGATGAATTTGGGCAAAGAGAAGGGGGGTTTAATGATCATTTTATGCGATTTCTCCATGACAAAAGTACAGGAAAGGACTGGACTGCAATGGATGATGGTGAGCGCGAAGCCTCATCTATAAATACTTCCAATTTGGTTTGGACAGGTCAAATGGCTATTGATGAGTCTGTGTTTTTGACCAATGGCTTAAACTCAGGAAAGCCACAACTCTACGCACCAAGCATCTATAATGGAGGTTCTTCTGTTTCACATTGGGATACAAGTTTGACTCCTGGCGAATTAATGGAGCCATTTGCTGAAAACATAAATGAAGACTGGATAACAATAAAAGCATTTTATGACATGGGGTGGAAAGGAAACCCATGTTTAAAAACATCATTGCCAAATAACAAATGGATCATATTTAGTCTGGATTGTGTGCCTCCTTCAGGAGAAAATACAATAGCTGATTTGTTTGCCGATGAAATTTCGGGGGATTATGACTCAGTTTGGGTTGTTTTTTCACTTGACTCATCAACAAATTCTTATAAAAAAATGCTTATAGGTGATAAGTTGGAAATAGGAAAAAGTTATTGGGTGAGTCAATCAACAGGGGGCTCAGTAGTCCTTGAAGTTCCGCGTAATAGTCATCGTACACCAGTTGTTAATTCAGCAATTTGTACATCTGATCAGGGTTGTTTTGAATACGTATTAAGTACAGAAAGTGGTTTGAATGATTGGAATATGATTGGTAACCCTTTTCTTGAAACTGTAGCTTTAGATGAGTTAAGGGTTGTTACTGATGGCGGTGTTTGTGCATCAGGATGTAAGCTAAATGAAGCAAAGGATGCTAGTATTGTTGATGATAAACTTTTTCTATATAATTCATCAACAACTAGATATGACCCTGTTGGTAGCGGTGGCACAATATCCGCAAGATCTGGAGGTTGGTTACAGACTTTAAATGCCGCGCATGGGAAAAACCCTCGGATATTGATCCCATATAAATAGCATTAAACTTAGATATATTCATTAAAAAGTCTATATAGGATGTAAGTTAAGACTTGAAGTATTATCTAAATCATATATAAAGGATAAGCTCACGCCTACAAGAAAAGGAAGTATTATTGGCGTGAGCTTCCTTCTTGTTTTTATAATATTTAAGAGGGTATTCACTTCATTAGCCAAATGTTAATGTTTAAGGTCGGGGCATGAACAATCTGAGCACTTACCCAATTGGCGGGATCGATTATCCAGAATTATTGCAAGTATTTGATGAGTGTTTTTCAATAGAACAGCCTTGTCTTGATTATTTGCAAAAGTTTTGTTGGTCTGATGATTTTGTTTGCCCAGCCTGCAATGAAAGTAAAGCATGGAAGAATGGGTACTGAACTCTTTCGTTAAAGGCTCGTGGAATTTTGTTTTATTGACTTTAGAACAGGCCGTGTGCATCGTCACCCACTTCTTCCATATAAAAAATTGTCGCTGGACGACAGATAGAAGGCCGGTGAAATAGATCCCCCTTTTATTATTTAAAGGCATAAGGTTAGAGAGATTTTAGTATAATCTTTTCAACTGTCACAGGGCAGTTTTATAAGAGAACCTGACCTGTGACCATGAAATTTTTATTAGTCGTTCGATTTGATACGCAAATTTTTAGTTATTTGAGCGCGTTTAATAGCTTCTGAAAAATTGATATATTTATTGTGCAGTAAGCTCCGAGGCATTCATTTGTAGTCTTAATGCAAGACCTGATTTATATACTAATACCCAGGCTGCATCAAAGGGATCCAGGTTTCCAGTTGTAGGGGTTAATGCATCATAACTTGTTCCATTAAATGAAAATGCAGTACTTGCCATTGAGCAACTTATATCTATAGGATCTTCACAAGCAGTTGACCCTCCAATAACTGGGTCTGCATCAGTTAAATCAAGTAAAGTACCATCAGAGTTAACTAGCTTTACGGTATTCCAAGCGGTTGGGAGTCTGAAAGGAGATCCAATCATGTTCCATTTTCCAGTGGTAATATCAGCAGCAAGTGGAACATCAATATTAGTATTATATTGTCCTTCAATATCAATAGTAGAAGTCGTTAATGATAAAAACCAGTAGCCTACACCTTCTTCTAATTCATCGGATAAAGACAGAGCAACGTAACTATTAGTTACAGGATTGTAGCTCCAGATTCCCCAATTTGTTCCATAAGTTGTCACATCAAGATCATCCCCAAATTGTCCTTCTACAGTTGCAGAAGTTGATATACCGACTTGACAAGGTAAGGAAATCATTTTCCATTGATTTTCAGTTACGGTTGTCGATTCTGAACATGGTGTGTCAGTATTGTAGTGCCAGTTAATAGAATCATTTAAATAAATCTCCGTAGAGAAAAGACTAATATGCCTATCAGGTGCTTCTGTCAGGAATGTTCCACTAACCTCACAAGCTGCAAATCCAGTCTTTGTATTGTCGAAACCCAAATTGATGTTGCAATCAGAAGCAGCTGAAATTCCGCCATATGTTAGATTAATATTATAATCGTCCGCATTGCCAGCGGTTGTATCCAGGCCGCTTCTTGCAAGCTGTAGTGTAGCAACATCATCATGGGTCAGTGTTCGTTGTACTTCATTATTAAAGGATTCTTGTTGCATTACGGATTCGGAATTAGGTGCTGAAAACAATGTAGATACTAACCGGTCACCATTAGCAACAGAAGTATGGCTTGAAGGAAGGTCAACTATGTCAAGAGAATACGTTGTTGAATCAATAATACTTGCAATGCTGAAAGGATTGTTGTTGGAGATTCTAAACCAGTGAAGGTTATCATCATCTCCTCTAATATCATCAGTTGACCCCCTAATACCATCTGCTCCTGGGTCAAGGTTATATATATTATCAGTTCCGTTTGTGGTTGAGGAGTAATTTCTATCAATACCTGACACTCCCCCTACTGCCAAGTTAGGGTGAGCCAGACCAATGCAATGCCCCATCTCATGAACAATGACTGATTCTGCATCGATAGAATTAAAATCTGGAAGATTATTTAAAAGATTTGAGGAAGTGGGTTTTTGTTCATTCCAGGTAGCAATTGAGTTTTTGGTGGCTTGTTCTAAATTTGCAGTAAATGAAGACGTTGGTCTGATACAAACTTTAATATTTAAGATGCCCCCTGCTCCTGTATACCCAGGTGGGTGAGTAATAGCACCCGTTCCGATTATTGGGTCTTCACGTGCAAACACAAAAGATCCAGCCTGAGATATCCCATGAATTGATAATAAATTTATAACTAGAATACTAAAAAAAAGGTTTTTTTTTGTTATTGTTTTCATGAGTTGTCTTCTACAGGAGTCCAATTTGATGTGTCAAGAATTTTTTGTAATATTATCTTTAGATTATTAGCCCTTTGAAGGGTTGTAATTCTTGGGTATTGTTTGGCGTTAGTTGATAAGTTGTTTTGTACAATTTTTATTGCAGGGCTATTTTCTCCAGAAATCATTTCGTTGTTATTTGCTGGGTCGTTGTATTCGATAAATGTTGTGGTGCTATCCATTACGGCATAAACCGTCTGGTGGGAATCACGGTTTTGTTCTTGTTGAGCTTGATAAAGTGCTAGTTCTTCAGCAATAGTTTCTGTACTTAAACTGTGTAATGAGTTTGTAGAGATGAGTGAATTAAGCTCTTGTAATGTGTCAGGATTTAATTGGGCTTGGCGTATTCCAGCAAGTTTCATATATGGAGGGAATATAGCGCGCATGTTTCCATTTATAAAAATAGTCAGTAGAGGTTTACCATCTGATTTGGGTAATAACTCATGTTCATAACTGTAAGTTATTAAAACAGGTGGATTATCTTTAGCATTAGCTAATGTAGGTACTATGCTTAAGAGTAATCCAGTTGCAAATAAAAAAAGTCGGGTATGTTTAAGACGATGTAATTTGTTCATATAATAACTTGGGTTTGAAAAAGGGATAAAGCTAAGTGATTATTACACCTTCGTGAGAAAATCATTGACAATACTATTAATTTCTAAAGAAGAAGTTAATCACATGCTCTATGGTACGTATTTTATTTAACGAGAAGTGTCAGGAATGTCAAGTGGTGGAGGTCCTCCAAGGTTTCCTGGGTAACGTTGATCAGGTGGAACGAAGTAAATTTCAGCATCTTCAATTGGGTAAGAGTTGATAGACTCACCCTCATTTTCTGTAGAATCTAAGTTGATATTTTCTTTCTCGTTTTCTGAAGAATTAGAATCGGTTTTTTTCTTGATGTCAATAGTCTTTTGCTCAGAGGTTGTTGAAGAGCTAAGGTTATCGCTAAAATTTGGGGATATTGGTTTGTCAGTCTTAGGCGCAGGCGGAGGCTTTATAGAAGTAGGTTGGGAAATACGGTTTTTGTCGGAAAGTTGTTTTTCTTTTTCGTCTATCGGGCTTGGTAAGTTAATACTATCTTCGTTAAAATATAAGAAAAGTATCGCTCCACAAGCAAATAGTATTGCTATGAGAAATATTAATTTATTCATGCCATTTATCTCGTACTTAGTATTTTTCAAAAAGATAAATACTATCATAATAATTGTGTTGTTGTAGCTATCAATATTTCGGGGGGTTAAAAGGGCAGGGCAATTGAGCTGAAAATGGCAATCATTCATATTTGATTTAACGCCATATAAGGTGCCCAGATAAAATTAATTTAATGGGTTTGCTTGCTACTGAAGCATAAGAATCGCTAAAGCTTTTCTAATCTTTTTTATCCTCTTCTTCGTTGTAAAAAAGTTGCGTAGCTCGCTATGTGCCTATTTTTAGGCCTTGAATAGAATAAAAAATCCTGCATAAAACTGTTAAATTAATTTTACTTGGGTACTTAATTTCAATGATATTTTTCTCAGGTGAATAAGGTGGGTTTGATAAAGACTTGATTTTCTTTCTTCGCTGTCAGACCCAGATGGGCTGATGGTTTCCAGAGGGAGCGCAGGGAAATTTTCTGAACCGGAATGTGCGGTAGCAGGCGAGAGAGAAGCTAAAATTTTATCCCGAATAGCCCGTCGAGCCATTTGTGCCACTATGCCACACTGTCGTAAACTCGGTGTTGGCTATGTAGCACTCCCTCACTGACTTGACGGTGTTTGGAATACTTTTTTTGTCTCCGCTAACGAGGGGGAGGCGTTGTACACCGCTCACTCGCTCTCACTACCTTTCTTTTCGCAGAATGTATGTTTTTTTGCGTATTACCTATAAGTTAATCGAAGTACTTGATTTTCTGAATCCAAGGGTACAATATCAAAATCAAACTTATCTCCGTCTTGACCTCCAAGACTAAATCCTTCTATAGTTTCAAACGGTGAAATTGAACCTGCTACTAAAATATCAAAAGTAGCTCCACTTCTAGGAACAAAAGAATTAGTTAGCGTAATATCAATTAATCCGTCTAATTTAGCCTCGCCAGCAATATTAAGCACATCTAACTCATTTAAATTTTCTCCGCCAATATCGAATAATAAGCTTCCATTATTGAATTGTAATAGGTCAGAACCAAAGACAAGCTTATTTCCTTGAAGATGTATCTTACCAAGGTTTGCAAGACGAGTGTTTATCTGCACAGGCTGGCGTTCATCACTTAAATCAACCACTATATCTCCTCGGTTAACAAAAAGACCTTGTTCAAGAGGAGTTAATGGATCAGCACCAATATTTAATCCTGCGCCCACTATAAAGGTGGCATTTTCCTTAATGTTAAAAACCGCCCCCTCCTTGTTCTCAAACCTTGAAAGTGTGCTATGCAAACGGATTCCACCAGACGTCCAATTGGCTATCCCAAAATTCATTACTCTTCTATGTCCCACTATCTGTATAAAACTACCATTAATGTCAAGCTCTCCCAATGATGCAAGTATTGCTTGGTCTTGTTGGCCTTCGATATGGGGTTTTGAACTTTGTATCCAGCCACCAGACAAGGTCATTTTATCTGTTGCAACTATATTCCCTATTCCTTCCAGGAAGCCCAATGTTTGAGTTAATGTACTTGTATAACTGATAGCTGAATTAAAAAATACTGAATTTCCAGAAATAACTGTATTTTCAACGTCATAAACTCCTTCAATAGTGGTAGTTCCCCCCCCATCTTTGTGGCTGAACTCAATATTTGATCCTAATACACTTGAACCCGGTAATAATACGTGCGTTCCTCCACTAAAGTTTAAAAGCTGTCCTTCGGCCGCATAAAATGCACCTGCACTTGTACCGCCACCACCAAGTCGTGCAATCCCTTGTTCTACTATAACCATCCCGTTGTTATTGAAGCTTGGTCCGTCAAATTGAACGTTTTGTGTCGGGTCACCAAGTTTTATCATGATTATTCCGTTTTCATTTCCGTTAAAACTTCCATTTCCTTCATTGATGAATTGCGAAGTACTACTCCCGAACATTCTCAGTCTGTCTGATGTAACATTAAATGTTGCACCATGTGAGTTTACTAACTCTGAAGTTCCGAACAAATCTATTGAGCCCCCTGACCAGTTCGCTGTTTGACTGTTTATTAGTGTCTGTTCTTTTCCCATGACTTTTCGGCCGCTATTTAAATCAAGCCCTCCAAGTACTTCAATTATGCCTGCCCCCATCAGGTTGCCACGAGACCAGTTGAAAACCTCATTTACAATCAATTCGTTCTCACCTTTGAAGGTGCCACCATTGAAACTAAAGTTTTGAATTTCAATGTTTTGGTCAAGATCAACTCCAGAAAAGCCAGTACGGAGCGTCGCATCATAAGTTATTGATCCAGTGTTGTTAGGAAATGTATTATTACAATCTCCCCAACTTTGATCCGTCCATTTTCCAGCATGTAAAATTTTACCTTTCCAGACACAAGAGAAATCTGCCGCTTGAATAGTAGGGATATATCCCCCAAGACTAGCTGATAAAATCAACGTTTTTGTAAATAGGAGTAGGACTCGTCTACTGCTGTGTTTGCGATATAACTGAGTGGATAGAAGGGGGCTGTTTTGAAATATTCTAATAAACATCTGCTTGCCTCACATTATTGAAAAAAGTAATGCGTTTTTTACCACCGAGGATTTACGCATTAATAAAGTAAAGTCCTGATTTTAGGATGTAGCTTTACTGCACCTTAACAAAAGATGGTTGTCTTTTTCTAAGACAACTCGTAGCAAATAATCTGTATTACGTAGTAACTTGGGTGAGATATTTATTTTGAGTTAGCTAATAAAAGTTAATCAAAAAGAATCATTAATATAAGACAAATATTATTCAAGCTTAATTATAAATTAAGGGATGCTAACAAAAATAAACCACCAAAATTATTTTTCTCGTTCCTACCACTCGGTTTCATTTGATATAGCCTGGGTGGGTTATTAAACAAAGCAAACTAACAAAATTCATCTTTTACATAGATGTTGGGTTCGTTATTCGCTAAGCTTAAAAATTTTATCCAGCCTAGAAGATGCGTTTTGGAACTAAGATGTAATATTGAATATTCTTAATAATAAAATGTGCAATGCTAGATTCTTATAAATCTAAAGGATTTTAAAACGAGGTCGTATCCACTGCTTGTTAACGTAGCTTTAAAGATACAACGCGCAGAAGTAGCTTACTCTATTGTTAATGTACTTACAAGAGATTGTATTTAAAAGTTTTTTTGTTTAGAGGGCGTTTATGCTTAAGAAAAATATTATGAAAATATGACCCTCCTTCTAGTTATCGCACAATTCAGATAAAGGAGTACGATAACTAATGAAAAATGTAGAAATTTTGATTAGGCAGTAGTACAGCGAAGGGACTTTCTAAAACCAATGAGTCCTGCAATACCCGATACAAACATCCAGATACTTGTAGGTAGTGGAACAACGGTTTCAAATGATTTATTAAAAGAAATGCTATCTATAAAATAATCCCATTCTCCATCGGCTAAATCAGGAGAAAAAAGTATTGAGGTAATTGAAAGTCCATTTGAGTCTAGTTTAAAAATATCAAACCCACTTGATAAATTAGGGGGCAAACCGTTTAGTGATACTGAATCAACTAGCTCTCCATTAGAAAAAGCTTCGATTGTATAACTGCCAGACCTATTCAATCCGTTTAGTAACAGACCTTCGACAGTTGTAGCACCAAAAGAAAAAGGAATATCAATGGATAAAGTTGCACTGAGGCTTGGGTCGCCTACTACCCCTCCGGAAGGGTGATTTGCTGTTGCATAATAATTTGGTGATGTGGCAAAGGGGGTGTCAGGTAAAAATGTAGGTAACCCAATCACCACTCCTCCTGTAAAAGTCAACCCACCTTCAACTTCAATAGTTTGAGCAGGACCTGCTCTTCCAAAAGAACTGGGAGCATTGGAAATTATTGGCGTCGTTTCAAAATTAACGATAGAGGAGAAAGCAACTTCAGAAAACCCTATTGCAGAACACAAAATTGTTGTGAAAAGGCATGTTTTTAATAAATTACGGTTATTCATTTTTTATCACCTAAAGAAGTTTATTATTATAATTGTAAGGCTTCTAGACCTGACGCTATTTTTAGATTTATTAATATGACATATTTCATTCCCAAAATGATGATAAGCCCTCTCAGTCAAATCAAACGGGAAATAATGGTTATATGCAAAAATATCATATTAGAAATATCTTTCAAAAAATGATATTGTAACTCTAATTTAAAGAGTTACATGAATTTTTCTACAAATGGCCTACAGCCAGTATTTGTAGAATTTATTTGTATCATCAAATAAATCACAACCTGTACCTAGAATAATTATTAACGGTAAAAGCTTTTCAATATTATTTGATGTGTGCAATTACTTTAGGAAAAATACAATGATAAAAAAAAATACGTTATTAAAAAGCGCGTTGTCTTTGGTCCTGTTTTCTCCCTTTTCTATGGCGACTGAATATACTCCCACCCCTCTTATTGATACGGTATTGGTCACAACAGATGCATTAATGAACTGCTCTACTATTAATGATTCGACTGCCACAACTTGGAATACAGGAGAGATTTGCTTTGCTTCTGACATTACTACCTCAGCAATAAATCTTTCTACGGCTAATTCACAATCGAAACCAATTTATACAAAAGGGCTAAAAAAATTATTGAGAGATAGCAATAGTGATGGTGCAAATTGTGCTTCTGCTGGGGGCTCTAATTCAGCCAGTGAAAGTCTTGAGGGGTTTTGCCTTGCTTCTGACCTTAACTCTTCAATAGCAAATTCTGCGAATTTTTCTGTTGCCAATGAAATACCTGTAGTAGGTATGCAGTTTTTACAAGTGGTTTTTAAAGAGGGTGGCGTTCTAAATAGCAGTATGCCAATTGGAGCAGAATGTATATCATCAGGCGGATCGACCTCAACACCTGAAAATGCAGAAGGTTTCTGTCTAGCTTCTGACCTTAGCAGGTCAACAGCTGCATTTGCGAATTTAGCAGTTTCTAATGGCTTGCCCGTAGCAAGTTTACAATTTGTACAAGTGCTGTTTGCAGACGGAGGAGGGGCTGCTTCTAATGCGGGTACAGAATGTGTTTCAATTGGAGGATCAAGTGCTACAACGGGAACTACCGGAGGATTCTGTCTGGCTGCAGACCTTAGTACGTCAGCAGCAGGCTTTGCAAATTTTTCTGTAGCTCACGATGCCACAGTATCAGATTTACAGTTTCTGCAAGTCTCGTTTGAAGATGCTGGTGGGTCAGGTAGATTGTTTTCATCACCAGGTGCAGGTGCTCCTGTTGGTGCAGAATGCATTTCAGTTAATGGTTCGGTAGCAGCAATTAATGACCCTAATGGATTTTGCCTTGTTTCAGATCTCATTGAGTCAACAGTTGATTCTGCAGGACTTACATTTGCAAATAAATTACCTGTATCAGGCATGCAATTTCTACAAGTAAAATTTGCAAATGGTGGAGAAGAATCTTCTTTAAGTCGTACGGCAGAATGCGTATCAGATGATGGCTCAACCGCAGTGGCTGGAAACCCAGGAGGATTTTGTCTTGTTTCTGATATGGTTAACTCAACAGTAGAGTCAGCTAACTTTACTGTCGCTAATGATTTACCCGTCATGTCTTGGGAGTTTCTTCAGGTTCCTTCTAAAGACGCACCTCCTCTTGTTGGTTCGAATAACCCATTAGGAGTTGGCATACCTAAAGGTGTTGTTATTTCAGGTTTCGAAGAATTTCCATTTATCCCAACACAAGATGATAGCCTCGACACTGAAACTACTCCGCCACCAATACTTGATAACAACTTAGTAAATCAAGCAACATTTTTCCACTTTTCTAGTCAAACTAACGGAATTGAACCATTCTCAACCCCTTATTGGCGAGCTTATCCTAATATAGGGCTTTGGGTTGGTCGTTAAGGTTGATGATGAAGAAAGATGAGATCACTGATAAAGGACAAGAGACTAATGCCTTTTCTAGTCGTTAGCAAAAATTTATGGATAAAAAAACTGAAAACCAATGGTTTTCAATCAAATTAGCCTTTGCTTTGTCATGCTCGGTCGATAGCATTGCGACCGAGTTTTTGATTTCATTCTTTAGTAAAGAGTTCTTTGTTTATTTATTTTTAAGCTTAACTACTCTCTTCAATGTATATGAGTCTTGGAAATTAAGATTCATTTCACTGAACCTGTTCAAGATCGTAGCGAACGTAAATGAGGGTTTTGAGTACGGCCCAAGAAAAATAATAGTGGTGTAGTAGATCTTGAGCAGGTTTCGGGCGAGTATAGGGTCAAAAGCATCTGATTTTGGTCTAAATATAATATATAGCAGAAAAAATAAAAATTAATCCTTCAATCAGATAAAAATGGTAAAGGAAACTTTTCTCCAAACCTATAAGGAAACCGTAATCCTACAATAAAATCTGAAGCATCCTCTGTTAGGCCAAAACCCACAAAAGGCTCAACAGATAATCGCTTATTTATTTGGATAGTTGTATTAAACTGAAGTGAATGAGAATCCATTGATGACCCGGGGATTTTCGTCCCATTTTTTTCAATTCGCCCTGTAAGACTACCAGACAAAGATGAAGAAAAGCTCACACGGTCGTTCATGGAATAACCTGCACCAATTGAATATGAAATCGTATTAGAAGGGTCTACTCCACGCTCCTCAAATGAAGCGGCATACCCAAGGGAGCCGAAAAAAACAACTGGGTCAATTGTTTTGACTAATGACAGGCCTCCTTTCAGCCCCCAATATCCTGCACCTAGTCCTCTATTATAATTTCCTGTAGGAGCCTGGCCACTTAGACTCAAAGTAACAGTTGGGATGTTCCCGCTTTCAGATAAGGCGTTATAACTAAGCGACCCACTCACATCTCCTACCCCTATGGTATTTGAATGACTTACAGGTGGAGTATTTATATTGAAAGGTTGATTGTCATTGTTTTGCTCAAAGTAACCATAAGGCACAGATAGAGCAAGTTCTAAATCATGGGTAATTCCATAACGCATAGTAAAATTGGCATCAACAGAACGGGTAATCAATTTGGGAGTAGTACCTAAATTATTGCTCGCTGGAGCAAAGCCGAATGTATTTACAGTAGTGCCTTGGCCATAAGATAAACCTAAGTCAACTTCAAGTTCACCAGGTTTATACAACACTTTTTTTCCTCTTAAAAAAGTATCCAACCCTCTTTTGGCTTCCTCTGCTTCTTCCTCTCTAGTGGGTTCATTGCTAACTTCTTCTTTTTGTTTGTTAGGTTTTGTTTTATCAGGAATGCTTTTTTTAGCTTTCTCTGATGTTGTAACTTCCTGCATTTCAGACCCTTGTGATTTTGGCTTCTGCCCTACCGTTAAGTCATGTTCGGTGAGCGCCAGTTTTTCCAGTAATAATTGCATCTGGGCTTTAAGAGTCCCGACTTCCTGCTCAAGTTTTGCATAATCTTTTATTGGAACATATTCTCTGGCTTTATTTTGATTTTGAGCTAAAAAAACAGTCGATCTTGCTCGTTTAGATTTAACTGGAGTAATAGGTTTGCCACGTTTTTCAGTGACTTTAATTGAATGAACTTTATCTCCAAACCCTGCTTTCCGTAGACGATTTAAGGCCCGCTCAAAATTCGATTTAGACGAAAAAAGACCTGCACTCACACTATATCCGTGTTTCAGTTTTTTAATCTTTGTTTCAAACCCCAGCTTACCTAGTTTGGTGGCAACATTATTTACCTCTGCATGAGTCTGATATACACCTAGCCTTAAACCTTGTAATATGCGCTGGTCATTGATTACCGTGGGGGTATTTGGAGAATTCTCTGATATAAAAGAATTGTCTTTAGCATAAGAAACTCCTGTTATAGCTAGCATTATTGAAAATAAAAAACTACGTACATAGAATAAAATAGCGATATTTAATAGTTTATGGTTCTTCATACAAAATTTTACAATATTATTGTTTTTTAGTGATGAGCAATGGAGCTAGAAGCGTTAAAATAAACCTTATGATTTTTTTCATTATCTATTGAATTTACTTAAGAATATGCTTTAAGTATAACTTATAGTATATTGAAGCAAATAAAATAATTATAATAGGCGAGGGGATAAAGCTAATCAGTTAATTATCGAGTTTGCGGTCGTAGCGGTCGTGAACGAACCATCAAATTTGAGGTGTAATTTTGGAAATGACTTATCCTATTGATAGTTCTACGTTGGTCTGGCAGAACATAGTCATCAGGTCGTGAAAGAGCTAACTTATACGCTTTAATTAGCTCCTCTCCATCTTTTCCAAGAACAAAGACGATACCACCATATTCTTCTAAAAAACGAGCCGTATTTAAACGAAGGTTACCTCGTGTAGGGTCCGCCAGAAACACACGATCTTCTGTCACACCCCGTAGAACAGCAAAATGATGATAACCTAATGGTTTGACAAAAACGATGACTGGTGTGTTTAATTTTCTCAGCTGATCCAATGTTAAACGAAAACCAGCTGCCTGGTACCCTTTTAGATTTGCCACCGCTTTAAGGTCTAAAAGAGAAAACCCATCTTGTTTTTTTCTCTTTTTTTCTTTTTCAGGCAGATCTTTTATCCAAATATCAAGCAAAGCAAGTATTTCTTTTTCAGATGTATCATCACCAAAATAATTTCGCATAAGGGTTGCTAAAGCTGCAGCCCCACACGAATAATCAAGTTCTTGTTTAATGACGTGTAAGTGACGAAGTTCCATAACCGTATGTCGTTTCACAAATTTCGTTTCATTTCTTCTGGAAATATTTAAAGCGCTATTCCCAGATAAATTGCCACAACCCACTAGAAGAAGTAAAAAAAAAATAAAAATGAGAACGTGTCGTATTTGTTTCATGCTGGGGTACTCTGCCTCAACTGTCCGAACAAAAATTCAGAAACATAGGGAACATAAATATATGTAACAACCTTTGAAATTAATTTTTGAGATGAAGTCTGCATAATATCAATCATTTTTTGTAAAATAGACTGCTTTCATCTATAAT
The DNA here is from genome assembly GCA_021647145.1 of Methylococcaceae bacterium. GTDB lineage: Bacteria > Pseudomonadota > Gammaproteobacteria > Methylococcales > Methylomonadaceae > QPIN01. The sequence continues at coordinate 27,886 of JAKIVF010000020.1, forward strand.
CATTTGCGAGAAACATAGCTATTAATAAACCACAGATAATCTGTTTTCTAGGTTGGAATATTTTATGAGTAGGAAGAGCTTTAACTTTGGTTTTGTATAATGTCTATGTAAGAAAGTTGAACTTATAGAAAGAGAGTAACTCGAAGAATGATGGATTATTAGATTATATTTGAAAACTTAAGATTGTAAGTCCTTTATCAATTGTTTATAGTATCCAATCCTTAATCTAAGAAAACTATTATAGATAAGGCGAAACCTTTGGTTAACGAGTATGGCCATAATTCATGAACTCTACCAAAAATTTCACCTCACCATGATAAGGTTAAATTTATAGCCGAATAATCCGTAGTCGGATGATTTCTGTAAAATGTAGTATGATCGAATGTCATACTCAATTCATATTAGATTAAATTTAAAACCATCAAAGAATACTAACTGGAGAACTTATCGACTAAGTAAATTTAAGCTTAAAGACCGCCAGTAACTTGTAGGAAGTTTGCGCCAGTTACAGGTGCATCATTAGCAACTGAAAAATGAGCGCCTTGTGCACCGCCGATTTCTCCACAAAGTGCAACGCCACCTGGGTTTCCGTTACCTGCACTTGCATCAGGGACTGTGCAAAATGCTCCGCCTTCTGTAGTGGCTAATTCTGAATCCTGAAGTGCTACTGGAGCAGCACCTTGTAATACAGTAAGTGCTTGAAAATCAGTTGCCATAGCAGCAGAAGACAACAAAGCTACAGATAAGGTAGTTCCAAGTAATATTAATTTTTTCATTATATTTTCCTCATTGTAAAAGTTTATTATATGAAGTAATTGATCAAAAATTTTTTTAACAATTAAGATGCTGATTATTACAAATTTGTAATAATACAACGGTTAAATAACTTTTGACTAAATACTAGATTTGATGAGGGTTACTTCACTAACCCTCGGAATAGATCATATCACTCACGGAAGTCATCAATCAATAAATCATTGATTTATCTCACATTAATTTTTTTTTATGAGAGGTTCTTCATGTTTCTATTAAATTTTACGTGATGTCTATCACGATAAAAAAAAAAGACTGTTTTTATTTTTTAAATCAATGCTATGGTTAAAAGGTTTGCTTCTTTAAGATTGTTGTAGACAGTAATGAGATTGTTGACTACAATTATAGATCAAACCTTGATTTAGATAATTATAGATTATATAAGTTAGGTTTTTTGGGTATTGAACTTACTACCCCTTTTAAGTTAGAAATAATAATTGTTTAGGAGGTCTTTCAGTGAAAGATACAGAAAATAAAGAGATAGAGAAAAATGCTGATGAAGGTCGGCGTGATGCGTTAAAAAAACTGGGGACTTATGCTTTTGCAGCTCCAGTTATGGTTAGTATGCTAGCATCTAAAAAGGCATCTGCATTATCACCACCATCACCACCAACACCATAGATATATAAGGCGAGAGCTTTCATCTTCATTTGATTATTCGGAATTATTGAAGTTTCTATGAATCCAGATGATTATGAACAATACGCTCTAAGTATTGATTTTTTTTCTGACCCTGTATTTAATGAAAGTTTAAGTCGATATATATCATTAATAGTTGGCTCTTCCCCTTCGTCATCAAAAATTTGTGATGTTGGGGGGGGGACTGGTTATCTTTTGAACCTGATTTTAAAGCAGCGAACAGATCTGGTTGCTACTTTAATTGAGCCTTCCAAGCCTATGTTTTATCAGGCAGAGTCCTCTTTAGCATCAACTAAAATCAAGTTAGTTAATACAACGTTACAAGAATCTATATCTACGTTAGAGTGTCAGGATGCTTTTCTATTCTGTCGTTCGTTATATGCTTTTTCTGGGGATATTAGTTTTTATAAGGCTCTTTTTTCTCAACTAACCGAGAAATTATCAGCGTTTGGGCAATTATTTATTTATGAAATTAGTGCAGTTTATGATATTGCACTTTATAAAAAGCGTTTAGAAAAAAATTTTATCAATAAAAAGGAAAAGTTTAAAAAACATTGGCCAATCCTTGAACTTGCGTTACAACGTTTTAATGAGGGTGTGGAAAATGGTGAATTCACATTATTTTCACGGGATAAAATTGAGAGCCTTGCGAGTGAAGCAGGCTTTACTCTTCTTTATTATAGTCATCCCGATTTATATTGTTTTCGGAAGAGATATAGCTAGTTTTTCTGCTTTACTATTTTAAGGGAATTCCGCATTGTCTGAAACAGAAATTGACTATAATACTGTCGACTCATTTGAACTAGATAATCATTTAGTTCTTCTAAAGAAAAATGCCTCTCGAGTACAAATGCTAAATCCGTTAGCAAAAATGATCTGGCAGTCTAAAAAAACTGGTTTAAGTAGCCACGATATTGCTAGAGATATTAGTGAGGTCTTTGATATTCCAATTGAACTTGCGTTACAAGATGTTATTTCAATTAATACTCAGTTAATGCTTGATTTGGTAACAAAACCTGAAGAGATCTCTCCCCCAAAAAAAACTATCCCTTTTGATAAAGAGTTATCAAATTGGCGTGCTAGTCTTGCTGTTTTTTACTTTTTTCCAGGCTTTACTGTAAAGATTAACTTTGACTCTCAAGAAATTGCAGACAAAGTTAAACGTATGTTCCCGCATATTACTGGTTCTAATACTAAAGTGATTGATGTGGAATTAGATGTTATTTCTAAATCAGATGTTTATTTGATAGTGAAGGAGGGTGTTGTAGTCGAGCAGGCTGAATCTAAAAGCTATACTGCATTGATGGTGTTCCATCATGTTGTAGATTTAGCCAGTAAAAGTAATAATTGGTTAGCGATATTACATGCGGCAGGGGTTAGCTGGAAAGGGAATAGTATTATTTTTCCTGCATTAGGTGGTAGTGGAAAAACTACATTAACTGCGGCTTTAATTAAACAAGGCTTTGATTATATAAATGATGATGTAATTCCGTTGATACGGGATACGGGTGAATTAATACATTTACCTATTAGTCTTAGTATAAAATCAGGTTCTTGGCCGCTGCTACAATCACTCTATCCTGAACTTGAGTCGCTTGAGGTTTTTGGAAGTCAAGAGCGTAGAATTAAGTATTTACCCCCTCCGAGGAATAGCTCAGAACAAGCTGTTTATGCAAAAAATATTATTTTACCAAACTACAAAACAGGAGTTACCGCAAAGCTAGAGTCTGTGTCACCAGCTATGGCATTACAAGCAATTATTGAAGGAGAAAGTTTGTTTCGTTTGCCGTTAAAAAAGCAAGATGTTGCGGCTTTAATTTATTGGATAAAACCTTTAGGTTGTTATCGTTTAACCTATGATAAATTAGAGTCTGCTGTAGACTTACTTCAGCAGTTTTGTCTAAAAAATTATCAAAGATAAATAATGGATTCGCTAAAGTTACTGTGCCAATGCATCTCGCCTTTAAAAAATAAGAAAGATATATTATCTGTTCTTGGTTCTTCAGATTGTGATTGGGTGTCCTTGATTTATTGTTCAGGAGAGCATTTAGTAACACCTGCTTTATGGTTTTATTTAAAGAAAAAAGGGCTTTTGCCTCTGTTAAATTTAGAGTTGAGAGATTATTTAAAGCTTGTTTATGATTTAAATTTAACTAGAAATCAAGAGATTACAAAACAATTGCTCGCTTTATTACCAGACTTCAATGCTGCTGGAATAGAACCAGTTTTACTAAAAGGAATTGCAAGTTTGATAGGGGCATTGTATGAGACACCAGGCATTCGTGTTTTAGGTGATATTGATGTATTAATACCTGAGGGAAAGTTAGCTGTTGCAACTCAGATTATGTTGGATCATGGTTATTCTTATACTCCCGTAATGCATAAGGATATAGTAAAAGAACATCGGCATCTACCTGCTTTTATACACGAAGATCAACCTGTAGCAATAGAGATTCATCGTTATCCTGTTGCGGGAAAATACAATGGCTGGGTTAATTATGAATCAGCTTGGAAAGAGAGTACAAGAGTCCTTCTTAAAACGGGCACTGTTGTACTACCAACACCAGAATTTAGATTGTTGCATAACTTTTGTCATTGTCAGTTAGGTGATAGGGGTTATGTAAAAGCCTATATTAATGCAAGGCAAATGTTGGAGTGGGTAACATTACGAAACAGATATGAGAAAGAATTTAATTGGTTGTTAATACAAAAACGTGTAGCTAACAATAACTCGCTAGCAGCATGGGGAGGGTATTTGCTTTCAGCGGAGAAATATTTTTCACAGGCTATAATAGCGAATACTCAAATATCTTTTTTAGCTCGTTTTTTTATCTATCGACAGCAATGGGGCGTGAAATATACAGGGTACTGGAAGATAAATTGTATCTTTGATCAGATGCTTTTTTTTATCGAAGAAGCGTATTCATTGATAATTTTTAATTTTAAGCGTGACCCTCAGTCCTGCATTAAAGTTTTAAAGTTTATATTTTCCAGAATGTTTTCCTTACAGTGGTATAAAAATAAAGTATTTAGAGTTAGAGATTAATTTAATCCCAGCAAGTTATTAAATCCTAACTCCTCATGTTATGAAAGACTAGTTTTATAAAAGCATTAGGTTTGTCATGAATGCATTGAAAGCAAGTTAAACTCGCATGATTAACTTGAATATTAAATGTTTTTTTTATTGGAAGACCAAGTAATAAATTAAATAAACAACGAATAACGCCCGCATGGGTTATAACTAAAATATGCTTTCCTTTGTGAGACTGGGTCAAACCCTGCCAAGCCAGGTATGTTCGAGCAAGAAATAACTCAAATTTTTCGCCATTCTTTGGTGTGTGATTAGCCGGATCTTTATAAAACTGCATTAAATCATTTGAATCTATTTGTTCGGCAGTTTTTCCTTCCCAGTTACCAAAGTTAATTTCTTGCCAGTTAGAGTCAATGCTAAAAGGCGTGTTTGTTTGTTTACTAAAATGCTGTGTAAAATCTAAACAGCGATGAAGAGGCGAACTGACTATATAATCCCACTGCTGGTTGGTTACCGCATGATTCATTTGTTGCCAGCCCAGCTCTGTTAATAAATCGTCAGTACAGCCTCTATAATAAGATCCACCAGAAACTTCCCCGTGCCTAAGAAAATCAACAGTTGTTATCATTTTGTCGATTACATATCTTTTCTAGCAGATTCAATAGCTGTTCTTACTGTATCTGGAGCTGTTCCACCGATGTGTTTTCTTGCTGCGACTGAACCTTCTAATTTTAAAATATCAAATACATCTTCAGTAATTTCAGCAGAGAATTTTTGTAGTTCTCCTAAAGATATTTCTGATAAGTCTCTTTTTGTGTCCACACCTAATCGTACGGCTAAACCTACAATTTCATGGGCATCACGAAATGCCATGCCTTTACGAACTAAATAATCTGCAAGGTCGGTTGCTGTTGCAAAACCTTGTTTTGCGGCGCTGTACATGTTTTCCTTTTTAGCGCAAATATGAGGGATCATGTCAGCAAAGGCTCGTAATGAGTTGACTAATGTATCGGCAGTATCAAAAATAGGCTCTTTGTCTTCTTGATTATCTTTGTTGTAAGCTAGTGGCTGGCCTTTCATTAGCATGAGTAAAGATATTAAATGCCCCGTCACGCGTCCTGATTTTCCACGAACTAATTCTGGCACATCAGGGTTTTTCTTTTGCGGCATAATGGATGAACCAGTACAAAAGGCATCAGGAATATCAATAAAATCAAATTGTGCACTTGCCCATAAAACCAGTTCTTCAGAGAAGCGTGATAAATGCATCATAATTAAGCTGCCGGCAGCAGTAAACTCAATTGCAAAATCTCTATCGCTTACAGAATCTAAAGAGTTATTTGAAGGACGTGAAAAACCTAATAGTTCAGCCGTCATCTCCCTATCAATAGGGTAACTTGTTCCTGCTAATGCAGCGGCACCCAATGGCATGATGTTAATACGTTTACAGCAGTCTTGTAAACGTTCTTTATCGCGAGAGAGCATTTCAAACCAAGCCATTAAATGATGTCCAAAAGTAACAGGCTGAGCGACTTGTAAATGGGTAAAGCCTGGCATAATAGTTTCGGCTTCTTTTTCTGCTAAATCCAGAATGGCATGTTGCAATCGAGCGAGTTGATCAGTAATATTTGCAATTTCACTTCGTAAATAAAGACGAATATCTGTAGCAACCTGATCGTTTCTAGACCTGCCTGTGTGTAATTTCTTACCAGCAATACCAATTAAATCAGTCAATCGTGCTTCAATATTCATATGCACGTCTTCTTGCTTAATAGACCAGTTAAAGACCCCCTGTTTTATTTCTTCGCTAATCGTATTTAGTCCAGAAAGAATATCCTTCAGTTCTGATTCGCTAAGAATATTTATTTTGTATAGCATTTTTGCGTGAGCAATAGAGCCATCAATATCTTCTTGTGCCATACGTTGATCAAAATCAACCGAGGCGGTAAATATTTCAACAAAAGCATCGGTTTTTTGAGCAAATCGAGCACTGGAAAGTTTATCTGTATTGACTGATGACATTTAAATTTTATTAAAAAGTCTGAAAGACAACAATTATACCGCTAAACTCGTTTTCCATTTCTATAAATCAGATTACAATACACAGTCTCACTAAATAATATTCAGGAATCATTTTGGCAAAAAAAATAATTCGTATTGCAACACGTAAAAGTCCCTTGGCGTTGTGGCAAGCAGAGCATGTGGCAGAAAAATTGGAGCAAGCATTTCCTGATCTAAAAACAGAATTAGTTAAAATGGTGACCAAAGGGGATAAAATTCTTGATGCACCTTTGGCAAAAATAGGTGGAAAAGGTTTATTTGTCAAAGAGTTGGAGGTTGGTATGCTTGAAAATAAAGCGGATATTGCAGTTCATTCGATGAAAGATGTGCCCGTTGAATTTCCAAAAGGATTACATTTGGCTGCAATTTTGAATAGAGAAGATCCGACAGATGCTTTTGTATCTAATAATTATGGAGCATTAAACGAATTACCCTTAAATGCAAAAATTGGAACATCAAGCTTGCGTAGACAATGCCAGATTAAAGAAAAGTTTCCTGATACTGTGATTTTATCGTTAAGAGGTAACGTAAATACCCGTTTAGCAAAATTAGATGCAGGAGAGTACGATGCTATTATATTGGCTTCTGCGGGGTTAAAACGCCTAGGTATGGGAAATAGAATTACAGAATGTTTGGAACCAAATATCAGTTTACCAGCAATAGGGCAGGGTGCGATAGGGATTGAATGCAGGGTTGACGATAAAGAAACTAATGGATTCTTATACGCTCTACATGATGCGAAAACTACGATTCGAGTGACAGCAGAACGAGCGATGAATGCTCGATTAAAGGGAGGATGTCAAGTGCCCATTGCAGGTTTTGCTGAATTACAGGGCGGTAAAATAAAGATGAGAGGCTTAGTTGGTGCGCCAGATGGATCGGTACTTTATAGATCAGAAAAACAAGGGAGCTTCAACCAGGCAGAACAAATAGGTCAGGCAGTAGCAGACGATTTATTAGCCCAAGGTGCAGATGTAATTTTACAAGCATTAGTGTAGTGACTGAACCTATAGGGCAATATAACATCTTAGTCACGCGGCCTAAGCATCAAGCGGATAATTTGTGTGGGTTGATCGAAGAGCAAGGCTGGAATGCAATTAGATTTCCAACATTAGAAATTGTTGCTTTAAATAATGGTAAAATCAGGCAACAGATAGATAGAATATATCAATATCAATGGTTGATTTTTATTAGTGTTAATGCGGTTAATTTTGCACTGAACGCAAATGATGGCAAAATAGAGAAGTTTAAGCAGAGTTCCATCGCTGCAGTTGGAAAAGCTACAGAAAAATCTTTGCATACTATTGGCTTACCGGTAGTATTGATTCCAGATTCTAATTTTAATACTGAGGGTTTGTTAGCGACAAAAGAAATGAATAATGTAAAGGGTACGGCTTGTTTGATTGTTCGAGGTGATGGAGGACGAGAAATTTTAGCTAATACCTTGCGAGAACGAGGTGCAACGGTTGATTATATGGAAGTTTACGGAAGAAAAATGCCTGTTTGCAATAACTTAAAAGTGGAAAATATGCTTAAGCTTGATAGTTTAAATGTAATAACAATTACAAGTGGTGATGCTTTAAAAAACTTGTTGGCAATGATAGCTAAAGAGTTGCATGATAAGCTAATATCAATCCCGTTAATTGTGATTAGTAAAAGAATTAAAGAACTGGCTGAACAAAAGGGGTTTAAACACGTTATTGTTACAAAAAAACTAGGGGATGCAGCAATTATTGAGGCAGCGGTAGAAATTAGAGCGTTAGGAGCAAGAGGATTATTGAATTCTTGTTCCTTAAGGTAGTGGCTCTAGTAATTAAAATATCGTAACTTAACAATAATAACTAATGAGGAATAGTGTGAGCGAAGAACAGGTGAAGAGTAAACAGCAGGTTCAAAGTCAACCTGTGGAAGTAAAACAAAAAAAGTCTAAAGTCGGGCTTATTTTTGGGATAATTAATTCGATTCTTATTCTTGCATTAGCGGGTGGGGGCTTTTATTTACTGCAAGAAATAAAAGAAGAGCAAACTGATCAAGAAAGTGATATTCAGAAAGGGGATCAAAGAGTGATAGAAGCGAGCAAAGGGCTTAACTCCTTTCAATCCCAATTAGCAACTATGCAATCACAAATTGCTAGTTTTAATAAGGAGCTTGCAGGAAAAGATAATCACTTTACAAAAACATTAGCTGATTTTTCCCAGTTGCACACAGAAAAACTGAACGCTACCCGAAAAGGGTTGCAAGCTGAAATTACTCAAGTTAAACGACAGCTGGGTAAAACAAGAGGCGATTGGTTAATCGCTGATGCCGAGTATTTACTAAGCATTGCAAATCAACGTTTACATTTAGTAGGTGATGTTAATACAGCAAGAATGGCTTTTGAAGCCGCAGATCAAAGACTAAGAGAAAGTGGTGATACCGCTGTATTTAAAGTACGAGAACAAATAACAAAAGAAATAGCTGCATTACGTGATGTTAAAGTGCCTGATATAGTAGGAATACATTCTTCTATACAGCTATTAAAAGGACAGTTAAAAAAAGATAAAGACACTGTTCCTAAGTTGGCAGTTCGTTTACCATATGCTGGTAAACCTTTAACAGAATCCAAACAAGTTCATAATCATGATGAGCAGCAAGAAGAGGATCATGGATTATTAAATTCTGTATTAAATCAATTGGAAGGGTATGTTACTGTAAAACATACAGACCAACAAGTGACTCATATTTTAACAGAGGAAGAAGTTGGCTTTATATTACAGCAGTTAGGCGTTAAGCTTGAAATTATCAAAATAGCTTTAGTCCAGCAAAATGATGTGATTTATCAAGCAAGCATTGTTGATGCAAAAAAATGGGTGAAAGATAATTTTACAATTAACTCACAATCTATTCGGTTTTTGGAAGAATTAGGCCGATTAAGTACCATTCACCTCCGAACTAATTTTCCTGATGTTAGCCAATCATTAAAAATGATTAAAGATATTACTAAATTGAGAATCGAAGCAGATAAGCAGGGAGGGGGAAAGT